>DATIIE010000094.1:0-2567 GCA_035479955.1 Saccharimonadales bacterium (SeqCode) | reverse complement strand
GAACGGTATAATGCTGGCCGCCAAGTTGTTTATAAACTGGGCGTAGCCATTTGGCAGGTCCAGTGCGTCGGACACTAATTTGCCGCCGACATTATTATT
This sequence comes from Saccharimonadales bacterium (SeqCode), assembly GCA_035479955.1. Taxonomy (GTDB): domain Bacteria; phylum Patescibacteriota; class Saccharimonadia; order Saccharimonadales; family UBA4665; genus PMNU01. The sequence continues at coordinate 2,468 of DATIIE010000094.1, read as the reverse complement.
GTGGAAGCCAATGCTGCGCTTCAGCAGCGCATCCATGCCTTTTGATTGCAGGTAGCGCATGGTTTCGGCCTGGTACCGCAGGAAGTTAACAAACCCCATGCGGTTGCATACAAAACCAATAAGCGCCGCGCCGCAAAACAGCCACAAATAGCGCGTGGTAGACGGGCTGTCGTGGCCAAGGCTGGCCAGGATTTTTCCAATAAACAGCGGCGTTATGGTGCCCAGGAAAATGCTGCCTACCGGAAACAGCAGTGACCGCAGTATAAGGGAACGCCGGGCGTGCCTGCTAGCCTCCCAAAAGAGGCGCAATGATGCTGCGTCTGTTGAACGGTCCTTTTCCATAGATATCTAGTATACGCCAGTAGTACGCACTATTCCTCGATAAACCCGCCGCTTTGGTGCGCCCACAGCTTGGCGTAAGTGCCTTTGTGCTGCAATAGCTCGGCGTGTGTGCCTTCTTCGGTTATTTTGCCGTCGTCCAGCACAATTATGCGGTCCATTTTCTGGATGGTGCTTAAGCGGTGCGCAATAACAATTGCGGTGCGCTGTTCCATGAGTTTCCATAGCGCCGCCTGGATGAGCTTCTCACTCTCCGAGTCCAGGGCGCTGGTGGCTTCGTCCAGTACAAGGATTGGCGCATCCTTAATGATGGCCCGGGCAATAGCAATGCGCTGGCGCTGGCCGCCGGAAAGTTTCACGCCGCGTTCGCCAACCATGGTGTCGTAACCTTCGGGCAGTTTACTGATGAACTCGTGGGCGTTAGCTTTTTTGGCAGCGCTGATTACGTCGGCATCAGTAGCCTGCAGGCGCCCGTAACGGATGTTCTCGCGGATTGAGCGGTGGAACATAACTGGCTCCTGCGGCACGTACGCAATGGCGCCGCGCAGGCCGGCAATGCGCACGTCAGACACGCTTTGGCCGTCAATCAGCAGCTGTCCGCCATCGATATCCACAAAGCGCAGCAGCAGTTTGGTAACCGTGCTCTTGCCGCCACCAGAGTGCCCAACCAGCGCGATTTTTTCGCCCGGCTTAATGTGCAGGTCCATGTGCTCAAACAATGGCCGGCCGTTCTGGTACGAGAAATGCACGTCGCGGAATTCAACCTCGCCCTTCGTTATCTTGAGCCGTGCGGCGTTTGGCTTTTCCTGGATAGCCGGCGGCGCAAGCAACAGCTCAGTGAACTGCGCAGCCTCGGCAATGGCGTTTTCAATGTTGCGGTAGGTGCGGTTAAACTCCCACAAAATACGCGTGGCTGACGTGAAGTAGCTGAACGTCAGGAAGATTGCCGATGTGGTACCGGCGTCTTTGCCAACCAAAATAGCCAGTGCCAAACCCAGGACGTTGGTTAGGACGTACATGGGGGAAATAGACATGTCTACGCGCAGGGTATGGTAATTCCAGGAACGCAGCGCTGCCTCCATATAGCCGGTGACGTTTTTAACGTGCTGCTTTTGTTCGAATTCCTGATGGGCGAACGCCTGCACAGCGTCCATGTTGCCAATTACGTCGGCGACGTGGCCGGCCATTTTGTTGCTGGCGGCTTCGCGCAGGTCCACCAGTTTCTTACGGCGGATAGTAAGCGGGATGATCGCCGCCGAAGCCAGCACCAGCATGGCCACCAGCGCAACCGGCAGCCACGGCGAGTAATGCCACAGCACAATGCCCACGAAAATGAGCGGCACAACGTTTGCGATAACGCTAAACACGATAGTGTCGAAGAAGCTCTCGAAGTTGCGGCCGTAGCCAATAGTTTTTTTGGTAAGCGAACCGGCAAAGTTATTGTGGAAGAACCCCAGGTCTTTTTTGTGCAGGTCGGCCAGGCCATTGATGTACAGGTTTTGCATAATGCGCTTTTCGCTTGCCGATAGCAGCAGGAATGTAGCGCGCCACAGCAGCTCGCCCCCAAACCAGGCACCGCCAAACAGCAGGAGGTATGGCACAACTGCGTGCAGCGTGGGGACGTCCCCATGGAAGCGCTTCAGCGCAGCGGCAACAATCAGCGGTGGCACATAGGCCACGGCAATGTTGCCCAGCGACACCAACAGCATGGTGCTAAATGTAAGCTTGCGGAATTTCCAGATTTGCGCCAGGTAATGGCGCAGCGCCATGCGTGTTGCCGCTTGGCTTACTTTTTGGTGGTCCATGTTGTCTCCTTTTCTTCTAAGTCTATAAACCCGCCGCTTTGGTGACTCCAAAGTTTTGCATAGATACCTTGGCGTTTCAAGAGCTCGTTATGTGTGCCTTGCTCTTTCAGTTTGCCGTTATCCAGAACCATAATGCGATCCATTTTCTGGATGGTGCTTAAACGGTGGGCAATTACCATAGTAGTGCGGCCTTTCATCAGTTCCCACAGCGCGGCCTGGATGAGCTTTTCGCTTTCGCTGTCCAGGGCGCTGGTGGCTTCGTCCAGCACTAAAATGGGCGCGTCTTTTAATATGGCGCGGGCAATAGCAATGCGCTGGCGCTGG
>DATIIE010000093.1:0-2265 GCA_035479955.1 Saccharimonadales bacterium (SeqCode) | reverse complement strand
ATGTGCGCGATAATACCAATGTTCCGCAGGTCTTGAATTGTATATTTTTTGTCAGCCATAATTCCCTAACTTACGTCTTAATTGCTTGATGCTTTACTTATATTTTACCAGATTAATGCGCTATTGGCTATGCCTGCGGCGGGCCCATGTACTTGCCAAGCAGGGCTTGGGAAGGAGTGCTGCGCACGATGTTTTCGGCCAGTGTGCCGGCTTGGCTTATGCTGGCTTCAGCTCCGCTCTCTAGAATCGCATTGAATGCAATAGGAGTGAGTGCTTCACCCAGTTCGGCGCGCACAGCGTCGAGTTCGCCAAAGCGGGCGGGGTTAGCACGGTCATCTGCGTAGGCTGCGGATACTGCCAACAGGTCGTCATGGTATTTGTCGATGGGGTCTTGGGCTTCGCCGTCTACGCGGGTAAATTCAACAGCTACGTTCGACAGGGCTGAACCCAGGCGGCGCACGTACTCGGAAGTCGGGCCATGGTAGGTGGTAGTAAAGCGTTCGACCTGTTCAGGGGTGGGTACGTCAATGTTTGGCAGTACTTCGCCGCTTCGGCCTTTGCTAAATTCGCCAGCAGCTGTAATGAAGCTGCCCATTACCAGGCCGTCGTACGCGAAAGGCACGGTTTTCATCATAGATGCGGTAGTAAGGCCGTATGCGCCCACCAAATTATGCGTGGCAGCGGTAACGCCTACCATGAGCCGGGTGCGGTTGCCTACTAAGCGTGGTGCAACTACCTGTTCAGGGGTAACAACGCCTTTTTGTAGGTGGCGCAGTTCTGTTGCACCAACAAGCGCAACGCCCGCACTGGGGTGTTGCGCAACTTCGTTGGTCGCAGTTATAAATCGGAGGTCACTCTGCAATTGCGGAGAGCGCCCCGACGTAGGTGTACGGCGAGCCATACACTAACTCCGTGCAAAGTGGGCGAAGGCACGGTTGGCTTCAGCCATCTTGTGGACGTCGTCGCGCTTCTTAACGGCTGCACCCTGGTTGTTGTAGGCTTCGATAAATTCTGCTGCCAAGCGGTCAGCCATGCTCATGCCCTTACGGGAACGGGCAGCCTGCACAAACCACATAGTGGTAAGGTGCTGTTGGCGCTGGCCTTTTACTTCAAACGGAATCTGGTAGTTGGCGCCACCGACACGGCGGGAACGGGTTTCCATGTGCGGTTGGATGTTAGCTAGAGCCTTTTCAAATACTTCGAGGGGGTTTTCAACCTTCAGCTTGTTTGCGGCCTTTTCCATGCCGTTGTACACCAGGCGTTCAGCAATTTGCTTTTTGCCATCGCGCATAACGCGGTTGATGATGCGGCTAACTTGTACGCTGTTGTAAACGCGGTCTGGTGCAACGTCGCGCACCAGCGCTTTAGTCTTGTGGCGAGGCATTACTTGCTCTCCTTCTTAGCACCGTACTTGCTGCGTGCTTTCTTACGATTCTGGACACCTTGGAGGTCGAGTGCGCCACGTACAATGTGGTAACGCACACCCGGAAGGTCCTTTACGCGGCCGCCGCGGACCAGCACCATGGCGTGTTCCTGGAGGTTGTGGCCTTCGCCGCCAATGTAGGCCCATACTTCGTAGCCGTTTGTCAGGCGTACGCGGGCAACCTTACGAAGGGCCGAGTTCGGCTTCTTCGGGGTCTTGGTGGTAACCTTTACACATACGCCGCGCTTCAGGGGTGAAGCCTTCTCGTATGATTTAGTCTTGAGGTTGTTGACCACACGCTGCATTGCAGGTGACTTGCTCTTGGTAGTCACCTTAACGCGCGGCTTGCGGACAAGCTGGTTGATTGTTGGCATTTTTACTCCTTAATTTGCAACCTTCCGCCAAAGACGCATATGCGGCGAGTGCCAACTCTGCCGATATGTTTGCCGCCTAGCTCAGACCGCTTACATTTGTAGATTCATTTTAGCATAAATTAGTAAAATCGCCAAGGTGTACCATTGGCAAATTGTAATGCCAGGCTGCCTGTGGTTACGAGCGGGTGGGTACGTTATATAGGCGCGCATTGGCGCGGCGGCCATATAAAAACGAGAACATACCATTGCTGGCAACTGCCGCCTGGTAGCCGCCACGGCGCTGGAGCCACCAGTTTGCCACACCGTTTAGGGCGTTGGCCACAGGCAGTGGCCAAATGCTGGGTTTGCTTTGTGGCCATGTGGTGAGCGCAACATTGCCGATAACGGCGCCCATGCCCACAACTGCCTCGCGCCGGTTAAGGCGCCATGAGTCCCCAGAAGATTCAACGACACTTGGGATACGCTGGC
>DATIIE010000092.1:0-33602 GCA_035479955.1 Saccharimonadales bacterium (SeqCode) | reverse complement strand
ATCCTGCGCACCGACGGCACAAGCGTTGCCCTTAAAACATATGTCGACCAAGACGGCGGAATGATCAACATTGCGCTCTTGAACGATCAGTACGCTGTCGAAGAAGCTGCGCACCGTACTGCCGCTATCGAAAAAAACCACGCAGTGAGCGCCTTAGCCCATCACTTGAAGGTTGACGAAGAAGAAATGGCGGCCTTTAAGGAGAAGGCTGGGGAAATGGACACCCCCGACCTCCAGGCAATGCTCAAAGAACTCCAGACGTCAGAGGTGGCAACCGGCGACGAAGAATTCGACCAGCAGCTCAACAGTTCCGCACACCGCTTCAGCATGCAAGTCACTTATACCGATGGCGCTATCCGCAAAGCCCGCAAGCGCTATGCCAAAGCCGCCATGCCCGCTTCCGGCCTCCTGGACGATTTTATGAAGAAGCGGGTTGCCACCCGTGCAATGGAGTACGGAAAGCTCGTAGAAACAAACCTACAAGCCCTGGAATATAACGAAGACCACGTCGAGCAAGAGCTCGCCAAAGAGCAGGCCCTGCGCCATGCCGAGCTCAACAAACGGCTGCGCCGCCGCAAAATTATCAGCGCTGCGGGAGTCACTGCACTTACCGGGGTAGTAGATGCGATTTCTATAGCCGTCCCGACAGGCATGGGCTACCTGGGTGAATTACATTTGAACACTACATCCGGGGCTATTCTCGGTTCAGCCGTTGCACTTGGCGTAACCATCCGACAGTTCTTTGTTTCACGCAAGCAGCTACGGAGCGCAGCCAGGTTCAGCCAAGAGAGCACCACCGACCCGCACGCGCCGCTACCCGAGCAGCTCAGCGCAGAAATAGAACAGGGCGGCTACAACGCCCACATCGTGCGTAACATTAGCACATAGTCCAATTATGTAACAAAATGCAGGGTACTTTTCCACAAGTTTGTATCATAAGCAACATGTTTTCTCGTGATATTTCTACAACACAATGTGGTCGTCACTGTCCATTTCGTGCTACAATAACCTTGATTCAAATGACCGGTTGACTTTTAACGAGATAAGTTTTATAGTTAATATAAGTGAGCTGTTTTAACAGATAGGAAACCAATAGTATGGCAGAAGATGGAGCAGTCCAAACACCTGTGCTCAATACCGAAACATTCGTCCAAGACATTCTGAGCAACATCGACCGTGAGCGCGAACGAGAAATCGTTGCCCGCCGCTTCGGGCTGTTTGATCGCCGCGAAACCTTAGAGCAAATCGGCGAACTGCTGGGTATTACCCGCGAACGTGTCCGCCAGCTCGAGAAATCCGTTATCGCCCGTTTCAAAGTACTGGCAGAGCAGGGCCAGCTGCCCCACGTCAAAGAAGTTGAAGTGGCATTGACCCGCCAACTGCAGCACATGGGCGACGCTGCCCGCATTAGCGACCTAACCGCCAGCGTAACCGCCGAGAACACCAAGACCGACCAATCCCGCGTCGTATTCCTGGCAACTCTGTGCCCGCATCTGAGCGTTGTCGAAGAAGACGACCACTTCTTCCAAGCTGTTGGCTTAACCAGTGTCCGCGACACCGCCGCCATCAAAGCCGACATCGCCAAACTTGCCGAAGCCATTAAAAAGGCCGGCGAGCCAATCGCCATTGCCGATGCTGCAAAATCTGCCGGCATCGACAACGACAAACAAGCCAATGCGCTTGCCACCATTTCCAAAGACCTGGCCACCCTGAACGGCCGCTGGGGCCTGGTAAAATGGCCAATGGTTAACCCCAAGAACATCCGCGACAAAATCTATGTCATCCTGAAAGAGCGCGGTGCCCACATGCACTTTAACGAGATTGCCGACGCCATTAAAAAGAGCGACTTCAAGCGCAAAGACGTTACCACCCAAGCCATCCACAATGAGCTTATTAAAGACAAACGCTTTGTGCTTATTGGCCGCGGTATTTACGCGCTGAAGGAATGGGGCTACAGCAAGGGTACTGTTGCTGACATCATCTCTGAAGTACTGCGCGAAGCCAACGAACCGCTGCACCGCGACGAAATTGTAAAACGCGTACTGAAAAGCCGCTTCGTGAAAGAGACAACCATCCTTTTGAACCTGCAAGGCAAACCGCAGTTTAAGCGCGTTGCCAAAGCCACTTACTCTTTGGAAGAAGCAGTAGAGTAGCAGGGTAGAAGTACGTAAAGCAGGGGGCGAAAGCCCCCTCTATTATTTTTAGCATTATGCCAAGCCCCGATATCCACCAACTGACCCCCGACACCATTAAATTTGGCGTGCCTGACCTGCAGAATTTTCTGGCAGGCCAGGGGAACCCTGTAGGCAACAGCCTGCGCGGGGCAGGCAGCTGGGGCGCCACACGCAGCGATATCCCCGGGCGCCCCGATCTCACCCTGCAATGGACAAACGTAGCTGACGTCGGGAAGGGCGCAGTGCCCGAGGGCGTTTACCGCCCCCTCACCCCAGACAACGCCGAACAATACGTGCGGACCTATGAAACTGAGCTGTCAAACGTTGCACTTGCCGGTGCAGACGCCCCACGGCACACCACATTTATAGCAGGGGAAGATGAAGCAAGTGGACGGCCCGCCAGGCTGTACACTGCCGCACGGCGCCCAGAAGGTAGGGCTATACATGGCAACATACACCGCCCCGACACACTACTACATGAGCTGTTTCTAACAGTGGCAAGCACTATATTCCGCTACCATACAACGTCTTCGCTGCACCCGGTGCGCATAGAGACCGCCGGAATGGTCCCTTCCTACGCGCAGTCCGTATTACGCGACCGCCTGGAATTTGTAGACCTCAGCCCTGCGCTCCTGGACAAACGCCAGGCCGCTACTACTGCACTAGAAGGCCTGGCGTTTTACCTGGCGCCCACCGCCCGTCCGGAAGGCTCGGCAGCCGCAACAGACCTCCTAACCGAAATTTTCGACTACGCAGAGCAACACAAGCTACCAATAAAAAAGCCAACAGAGTAACGCATGCCACACACCCCTGATATACAAGCGCTCACCCCAAACGCCGTCAATCTTTCTGCCGGGCAGTTTGCCGATGCCTTAGCCGCCATTCCCAGGCACGACCTGGCGAGCCAGCAGGGTGGCGAGCTAAGCCTGAACCCACAACGTTTGCGCCTTCCCACCCGGCCAGACTTACTACTTCAGTGGGCGAACCTAAACGAAATAGGTGACCCTGAGGTAAGCGAAATCTTCCGCACCTGCACGCCAGACAGTGCGCCGGCATTTGCCGACGATTACCGCGCCGAAGCCGAGCGCATGCGCAGCACTGGCATTGACGTACCAAAATTCACCATGTTCCTTGCAGAGCCAGATACTGCAAACTACCGGCGCGCCCGCCTGTACACCGTATCGGCGCAACAGCCGGGCCTGCAGCCGTTTAGCGTGTCCGATATAGTGCACCCGCCAGACACACCTGCAGCTACTCGCGCAGTTACGCTGGCCCGCGGCATATTCTACTACTTCATTGGCAAGTCGTTCCGCGACTGGAGGATCGAAGCCGCCCAGGAGATTACGTCGTTCACGCAGATAGAAGGGCATGAGCGCCCGCAGCTTATGAACACCGCCCCAAACCTGGTGGCGCCGCACACTGGCGCTGAAGCGGCCTTAAATGGGCTCCAGCGGATCCTGCGCAGGGCAGCGCCCACGGCAACCACAGAAGTGCTGCTGGAGTCAATCAGCGCACACAAGCAGCAAAACCATATGGATGACCAGCCTCCAATGCCATGGTAAAGTGCTAGACGTACAAAACACGAACAGAGGCATGCAGATATTACAGGGGTCGTAAGGTGTTAATTCAGACCGTATGTGCAGGAAATAGCCACCAGCCGTTGAAATCGCAATAGAATTATGGCGTAACAACAGAAAAGGTAGTTAGTGTGTACAGAGCAGGTGCATGCACCGTACAAACGATACGAAATGGTGGGGAGTAAGCGGCAAAAGCAACAAGCACCTGGAACGCAAACAACCATACACGAGACGTCGCACAATGTATATTTTGCGACTCACTATATAGTACGCAAGACGATTAACGATACCACTGCTATAGGGGAGTTTGTGCCCGGTTTTAGCAATAAAGCCCTACAAGCCGCATATGCCACGCATTACATAGCATTTGTATAGTAGCTACTGCGTGTCGTATGCTGCTGCATGCTTTACGCGCGCTATACAGCCCTCTAAACAGTAGCCTCCAGAACCTCCTAGTGTCTGGTTTTAGATCCTGGCGCTAACACCTGTACGTTACAGCCGTTACACCTACGCCGTTGTAATTATATTATTTGACTTATCCACAGTTACGTCGTGAAATTATTTGCTTTTTACCCATTTTGATTGTCTATATACTTCCCCCTTCCTCTACTCACCTGCATACCAAACATTTGACAAACTATGTTGTCGATAGTTTTATATATATTTTCACGCCTGCACAGGTGTTGCAAACTATATGAACAAAATACGAACTGTAAGGGCAGCAGTGGGGCTATTTGTAATATGCCCGGCCGTCTACCCGGACATCTATATAAGCGCTTGGTGTTTTATGGTCACGGTCTAACTGTTGTTTCACTGCTAAGAAGGCGCCTGCTTCTGCCCTACCATCACCCATCAGGTTGAATTTTATTGTGTACGGCTGCCCTTCCAGGCGTACGGCCAGCTCGCTTGTCCCCTTCGGGAGCGTCAAGCTGTTTACAGAGAGCTTCGCCGCTTTCAACTGGCCAGCTACCTCTGTTATAAAGTGGGTGGTACTGCTGGGAAGTACGGCATGTCCGGCGCGGAGCGTAATACCGCTCTGGTCTGTAACTATAGGCAGCCCCAGTTTGCCTACGCGAGGTGCCTGGGCTGAGGCCATAAGCGCCCGGCCAGTGGTGTCTAAAACGAATGATTGGCCGGTGTTATTGCTCATAATAAGTGCCGGCCGCGCCGGGTCGACACGCACTTCCATTTGGTGGCCAAAGGCCGGCAGCGTCACCACAACAGTGCCCAACTCCGGGAACTGGGCATCGAGCGCTGCGGCAACGCGCTGCGTATTAAGCGTAGGCTTAAGGTGGTTAAGCGGCGAATTGCCCAGAAGCTGCGCCGCAGCCTGCTCGTACACTTGCTGGTCCTGCAACAGTGTGGGAGCGGCCGCATCATCACTGAGTTGCACCAGCCGCGGCTCGCCGCTTACGTACAAACTGCTCAACAAAAATAGGCCTACAACTACCAACAGAATGCGCAGCGGCAGCTTGCCGAGGCGCAGCGCATTAGCCGCTTGGCGCTCCGAAGCCACGCGCTGGGCCTGCGCTGATTGCTGCGCGGCGGCAGCGGCTGCGTCACGCCCGGTGTTGCCGGCCGCAGGGCGCGCATTGCGGCTGCTGGCACTGTGGTACGAAAACACAGCGGAATTCCGCCGGTCTCCGGTGGTGAGTGGCCGCTGTCGGCTGGGTGCTGGGGGCTGCTTTTTACCAAACATTTTTATTTTCCGCCTGCGGACAGGCTCGGTTTACGATTGCGCGCGGGTGGGCACGCCGTCTACTATCTCTAATAATACCATTGCCAGCAGATGCGCGGCATTCGGTTGGGCAAATTGGGCGAGTTTTTTGCCTAACGCCACGATTTTCTCTGGGTGGTCGAAGAGGTCGGTCAGGGGCGGCATAAGGGCGTGCGGGTCTTCTTGCAAAGTTGATTCGTTTACCAGGCGCACTGCTTTACGGTCGGCCAGCACTTTGGCATTCTTGAGCTGGTGGCCGCCGGTAAGGTGCGGCGCGGGCACAACCACACATGCCTTGCCTTGGGCGGCAAATTCGGCAATGCTTGTGCCGCCGGCACGAGTCACAATTACATCGGCCACGCCGCTATACTGGTGCATATTCGGGATAAAACCTTTCACGCTGACACGTTCCTGCTGCGCAGGCGGCAATGCCTGCCGGTACTGCTGGCGCACGCCAGCTTCTTCTTTGCGGCCGGCAATGTGCACTACCTCTAAACCAGGGTAGCGTTTCAAAAGTTCCGGCACAGCAGCAATTGCAGCGTGGTTTACGCGCTGCGCACCCAAGCCGCCGCCGGTGATCAGCAGTACCTGCGTGGCCTCAGTAAGATGCAGCTGCGTGCGCCCTTTAGCAACTTCCGCCGCAGTTAGCGGATGGAACGCACCGGAAATTGGCACGCCAACAGTTACAGTTTTCTCTGGCGGATACGAGGGGTAAACATCTTTTGGCAAGGCCACGGCGTGCACGCTTGCCCACGGTGCAATAATGCGGTTCGCCAGGCTTGGGATGGCATCAGAATCATGGGTGATGTACGGAATGCCGCGCAGCTTGGCTGCCAAACACACTGGCACGCTCACGAAACTTCCCCGCGTAAATATAACGTCGGGGCGGATCTTGCCCAGCAATTTAAAACTCTGCCACACTCCCACCAAAACAAAGAATGCATCGCGTAGATTTAAATACATCGTTTTGACATCAAGGATTTGCTTCCACCCTTCCCCATGGTAGCGGCGGAACTTCCCTGCCCGCACGGTGTACAGGTGGTCGATATTCTTATCCTGCGCCGGTACGTCCAGCAAACTGTCGCCGGCCTGGCCGATATAACTTATCTCAACGTCTGGGCGGATCTGCTTTAACTCATATGCGACTGCTAGCGCCGGGGTGATATGCCCCCCGGACCCGCCGCCGGTCACTACTACCTTCATATCCTGTCCTTCCGTTACTTATATCCGATTGCCGGGGCACGTTAAACAAAGTATACCGTGAAATGTTAAATAGTAACCCTACGGCGGCCATAACAAACAGCACACTGGTGCCGCCATAACTGATGAACGGCAGCGTAATACCCTTTAGCGGCAATAGCCCCAGCATAGCGCCCACGTTAATAAGTGTTTGCACGGCCAGCCACGCGAATACGCCAGTGGCCAGCAGCCGGGTAAATTCATCTGGCGCCAGCTCCATAATGCGCTTAATGCGCGAGAAAAATGCCAGCATCAGCCCCAGCAGCACAGCCACCCCAATAAAGCCGAACTTCTCGGCATAAATGGCAAAAATGGAGTCATTTTCAGCCTCTGGCAAATAACCATACGCCTGCACGCTGTTGCCCAGGCCCAGGCCAATCATGCCACCCGAACCCACTGCTACCAGCGCACGGCACGCCTGGTAACCCGTCTGCAAGCTGGAACAGTTCGTGGTGCTGCTTTGGTGCACAAAGGCGGCGATACGCTCACGGCGATACGGCACTGCCGAAATTGCCAGTACGCCCACAATTGCCACAATGCTGCCCACAAGCACCAAACGCTTCATGGGCATCCCCGCCACAAACACCATGCTGGTGATCATGGCCACAATAACAGCCGTAGAGCCAAAGTCACTCTGGATAAACGCCACAACCACCCCTACGACGCCTAGGCAGATAAGCAACGGCTTAAAGGTGGTGATGTTGTCTTTAATTGCTTCGCCGCGGGCCAGAATGCGGCTAAGAAGCGCGGCAGCCCAAATAAGCAGCGCGAACTTCAGTAGCTCCACAGATTGGAACGACAGCGGCCCAAGCCGTATCCAGCGGTGGGCCGGATAATCCGGGTTTGTAGGCTGCACCAGCGCCGCCAGCGTAATAACAGCGGCCGCCACCAGTAAAACCGTGTGCATGCCCTTCCAGCGATCCAAAGGGATGGCAGCAGCCACGCCAAACACAATAATGCCCAGCCCCACGGCAACCAGCTGGCGGGTAATATAAAAACTGCCGCTGACATGCTTTTCAACAACCAGCGCCGGGCTAATGGCATACACCACTACCAGCCCAATGGCGAGCAGCAGCGCAGCTAAAATAAGCAGTAAGTAATCCGGCCGGTGACGCCGGGGGCCTTGCGGCGCAGAGGATAACGGGCTGCGGCGTGTCACCGCTCCCATTACTTACCCCCTGTGCGCGCGGGCTGCATGTTAGACGTACCTTCCAACCAGGAAGACTACCAGGCCGAGTACGGCGCAAACCTGGCCAATAACCCAAAAGCGCATGGTAACTTTAGTTTCCGGCCAGCCAAGGGCTTCGAAGTGGTGGTGGATAGGCGCAATCTTAAACACTTTCTTGCCATGCCGCAGTTTCTTGGAAAGAATCTGGATAGCGCTGGAGCCAGCTTCAACAACAAATACCAGGCCAATTAACGGTAGTAGCAGAACGGTATCGGTCACCATCGCAACCACGCCAAGCGCCGTACCTAGCGCAAACGACCCAATGTCGCCCATAAAGAAGCGCGCCGGGTTAATGTTGAACCAGGTGTAACTTAACAGCGCACCAACAACGGTCAAACAGAATCCAGCCACTGCAAAGCGACCTTCCAAAATAGCAATGATTGCGTATACGCCAAAGGCTGTAGAAACCAGGCCGCCGGCCAAACCGTCTTCACCATCGCTGATGTTTACCGCGTTGGCAATAGATACAACTACGCCGATAAACAGCGGGATAATCCACCAGCCAATTTCCCATTGGCCGTGCATCAGCGGAATGTGGATGCTGGTTACGTCCAACTTGAAGTAGAAGTACAAGCCGCCAATTGCCGCCACTAAGGTAGTGAGCGCCAGCTTAATTTTGCTGCGCAGGCCGGCAACTCCGGTGCCGTCACCCTTCAGGTTAATGACGTCGTCGAGCAAACCAACCATAGCTGCGCCCAGGAATGCCGCCAGTGGCAGCCAGGTTTGCGAACGCGTTAGGTTAAATATCAGGGTAACCAGTGTAATGGACACGACGAAGATAATGCCGGCCATTGTTGGGATGTGGCGCTTGTGCTTTTCGCCGTGCAACTTCATGAACATGGTAGCCTTTTCGCCAGTAGTAGTAGACTGGCGCGGTTTCTTCCACCACTGCCAGCGGTAAGCCATTGTCGTGTACAACGGCGTAATAAGCATGCTTACCAAGAAGCCCAGAAAACCGAGGAGAAGTACGCGAATGAGCGTGTCCGTCTGGACTGAGATAAATAATGTTGAGTGCATAGTTGTTCCTTTTAGTTACCTGTCATTATACACGCTTAGTTGCTTTTCGGCGTCACTCCGAAGTTATCAATCAGCATGTGGCCCAGGCTGCCAAAAATAGGCTGTGCGGCCTGGCTGCCGGCGTATCCTGCGATCTTCGGCTCAATAACGGTAACAACAATAACATACTGCGGGTCGTCGCCGCCAACAAATCCCATGTAGGTGCCATTGAAGTCGTTATCTTTGTAGCCCCCACCCTGTTTAGCGATCTGGGCAGTGCCGGTTTTACCACCTACAGCATACTTGTTCTGGTCGAATGCAGGCTTAATGTAGTGGTTGGCTACCACGTATTCCAGCAAGCTCACAATGTCTTTGCTTACCTGCGGTTTTACTACGCCAGTGCGTTCAACCTTTGGCTTTACAGTGGTGGTTTTGCCGCTGGGCGAAACGTACTGGTCAATCAGCCGCGGCTGGTAATAGGTGCCGCCATTCAGCACCGCCGAAAACGCCGCAGCCATTTGCACTGGAGTTGCGGTCATGCCCTGTCCGAAGGTAGTGTTGGCGTATTTCAGGTCGCGGGCATAGCCCTCGTTCGGATCGGGGATCACCCCTTCAGATTCATACCCCTGCTCAATGCCTGTCGCCTTGCCCAAGCGGTAATGGTCGACCATGTAGTTGTGCCAGGTTTCCCTGCCCTTTTGGTTAATGTCATTGCCGCCTGGTTTGCTCATTTGCATGAGTTCCCAGGTTGCGCCCGTGTTGAGTGAAAGGTTCAGGATGTCGGCAATGCTTTTGGTGCCCGGGCCGCCGTCTTCTTCGATGTTGGTGATTTTGAAATCATCCACTACCCAGTGTGCTGGGTCATTGTAGGTTTCGCCGGCTTTGATGGCACCGGAATCGAGTGCCGCCGCAGTGGTCAGAACTTTCATAATTGAGCCGACTTCTATGGGCGAGCTAACTGTGGCGTTATTGAATGCACTCGGGTCTTCGACGTCGCCGTAATTGCCTGGGTCATAGGTGGGCCAGCTAGCCATAGCCTTAATGGCGCCGGTGTGAGGGTCCATAATAAGTGCACTGCCGGTGTCGGCTTTAGCGTCCTTTAGCCCCTTCTGCAAAATATTCTCCAACTGCTTCTGCATGGCCATGTCGATGGTAAGCACTACATTACTGCCCGGCTCGGCCGCGGTTTCGATGTTATCGCTGTTGGCGGCCAGCGGCACACCGTTAATGTCGGTAACGGCCTTCAGCTGGCCGGGAGTGCCGGCAAGTTTGGCGTTCAGTGCCTGCTCTATCCCATACACACCAGTGCCGTCATTGTTCACAAAACCCAGCAACTGCGACGCCAGTGGCCCGTTTGGATATGTGCGGTAGGTGTTTTCCTGGGCGCCGATACCGGGATATTTGTGCTTCAGCAATGAGTCTTTTACCTCCACTGAAACCTTTTTCGCCAAAATAACATACCTGGTGTGCGGCGATTTCAGTTTGCCTTCATAGTCGGAAATGCTGCCGCCAAGCAGCGCGGCCAGTGTTTCAGCAGCCTGGCCCGACTTTTTCACAAGCGTTGGGTCGGCATATACGGTGTACAGCTTCTGGTTGAGCACAATCGGCACTACGTCATCGCCGCTGTGCGCCTCAATAAGGCCGCGGGTAGCCGGGATTTGGTATTCCTTCAGCTGGTCGCTTAAAGCTGCCTTACGATAAAAATCGTGCCGGATAACCTGCACGTAAAAGCTGCGCACCAAAAAAACGCCGATGATAATCGCCACCAGCGCATATACAAATCGGACACGCCGAACTGCCTGGAAACCCTGCTGCATGCCGGCCATTATAAACTACTGTACCGTTGCGCTGGGAGCGACCGACACAAGCGCTTTTGCTTGTTCGCTGTTCTGAATCCGATCGACACCTTGTGCGCGAGCCGCGGCCACCTCGAGGTCTTCGTGCTGCGAATTCAGCTGTGCCTGTTGTTGCTGCAGGGTGTTGATCTGGTAACCAAACGCATTCGTCTTAGTGACTTGTGCCAAATAGAACAACCCGAGCAAACAGGCCAGTACAATCAAAATAATAGTGTTACTTACTGGGCCAAGCGTGCGGTCCGTAGCGCGGAACGACACGGCGTTTTGGTTGCGGCCAGCAAAGGCGGTTTTGCGCCCTAAAGCTATGGAACTTGAATATGTCATATGTTGTTTTTTGTTTTTGTTTTATTTTTGGTGGTTGGCAGCCCGTTATAGGCTGCCAACCGAGCTCATACTAGGCGAGCATGTCCCGCGATTCACCGCGGTGCACTGTTACTTTGTATGGGCTGGGGCTTAAGTCTTTAACCTCTACTGCAGGCATGAGCTTTCCCCTTTCTTTTTTTGTTATTTTTGTTTCGCTGCGGCGCGGAGTTTTGCACTCCTTGCACGCGGATTAAAAACTAATTCAGTATCGTCGGCCACGACTGGATGTTTGGTCAGTATAGACAGTATAGCATCATATCGGTCGCCGCCCGCATCCTGGATTGCCTGCTTCACTATCCGGTCTTCCAAACTATGGAAGCTGATGATGGCGATACGCCCACCGGGCGCAAGCAGTTGCTCTATCCAGAGCGGCAATGCAAGGCGCAGAAGCTCCAGCTCATCGTTCACCGCGACGCGTAACGCTTGGAACGTCCGCGTCGCTGGGTGAACTTTGCTGTGCCCTGGCCAGGCTTTGGCAACGAGAGTGGCGAGCTCATGTGTGGTTTTAAGGGGTCGCTCCCGCACTATGAGTTTGGCAATTACCCGAGCTTTTGGCTCCTCTCCATACGTTTGTAATATTCTCACAAGTTCCTTTTCAGAATAGCTATTGATCACCATTTCTGCTGTCAGTTCTTGTGTTGTATCCATTCGCATGTCGAGCGGACCATCTTTTTGGATGGAAAACCCACGACTCGCCTGATTAAGGTGCGGTGATGAAATGCCCAGGTCCGCCAATATTAAATCAAACTTCTTCCCTTCACTGACAAGCTTTTGGCTTGCTGAGAAAAAATCTTTTTGGATTATTCTTACGTTTTCCCCTTTAAACCGCTGTCCTAGGCTTTTTACGGCTGCGGGGTCACGGTCTATTAGAGTTGCGCCTTCAGGGTTTTTTGTCATTTCGAGTACTGCGCTTGCATGTCCTCCATACCCTCCTGTTAGGTCGAGGTAGCTATCCCCTTCCCTTGGGTTTAAGTATTTCAGCGTTGCTTCGAGCAATACCGGAATGTGTTCGATTTCTTGGTTTTCTTGGTGCATCCTTGCGTCTACTATACACTTTTTGTTTTTGTGTGTTTGTTTTTGCAAGATCACCTATCCAGCAGCCAGCTTTTTGTTTTTTTGGAGTTTTTGTTTTTGTTGGTGGGCAAACGACGTAGGGTTGTTGGAAGCGAGGTGCTTCTTTCCTGATCGCCTGCCCAAAAGTTTGAGAGACTTATGTGTGAGGTGGAGTTTTGGGAGGTGTTCGTTAGAACGAATGTACTAAGGTTTTTTGAAAGTGGTGCCTTCGATCCACTTGTTGACTGCCGGATAGCTGATCTCGAGCGTGAGAGTTGTTTTTTGTGCTCGCCAAATTGTTAAAGTGCCGTTAAACGATGCGCCTGCATCAGCTGCTCATAAGCCGCCAATACTTTCCGACGCGTACCGCCACAATGTCCTTGTCGATCCCAGCATAGTCCAGCAAGTGTTGTTCGAGGGTTATGCGGCCTTGTTTGCCATCGATTTCCCCATCGATCTTCCCCATACGGAACTGAACGTTGAGGTCGGCCGTTTTCTCATCCAGGATATTTCCCTTTAAGAGCGGCTCAACATCGTCGTCCCAAACCGATTTGGGATACAGGTGCAGGTACTTCTGGAACCCACGGGTCAGTACTACTCCGTTTGCAAACTCCGCGCGCAATTCGGTCGGTATTGTTAACCGCCTTTTGTCGTCGAGTTTACGCTGAAAGTAATCTACCGTGGCCATTGGTACTTTCGTTAATTTGCTAGTGGTTTTTTTGTTTTTTTGTGTCCGGGTAAGCTCTTTTGGATTACCCACGATTACCCACTGAGCTGATCATACTACCCACACCTACCCACATACAAGTAGATTTTATTAAAAAGAGTGGTGTTTGCTACACCACTTATCCACAGTTCCCCACCTTTATGCGTGTTATCCACAATATATAGCGGTTATAAACATATAGGGGCGCTATGTCTGCCCATCGTGAAGACACAGCGCCCGTTGTAAATGTTCCCTTTGTTTTTATTTTTGGTAGCCGTTTTGGCTACTGGCCGGAAATTGTTGGCATGCGGCCGGCAATATTAAATGTTACCGGCATGCGCGTGGTTTCCTCACGCATATATTGCCCCACCAGGCCAAACCCCTGCGCATATGCGTCGCGCACAAGGCCGAAAACGCGGGCGTCGGTTTTGATGGCTGCGAGCATCATCAAGCCGAGCACAATACATACGCAGTACTGCTTGCGGAAAAAGTATTCCACATGCAGATGGAATGGCCGTTCATGGTGTTTTTTTGTTATTTTTGTTTTCATGGGAACAAACATACTCTAGCAAAACATTAGCGTTTTGTCAATTATATGTCTATCCTGATACTTATTTTGCGCGCTTGGCAATTTCGAGAACTGCGTCTGCTACAGCTGTGGCATTGTGGCGGATAAATGAACGGCGGCCGGTGGCGGCCAGTAAGTCCCCTGCCTGGAATTCGGCTATATCGCTCGAGATAAGTGAACGGCCAACCGAACGGTATTCCGCGCGTGCTAACTGCGGCGCGTCAGCCGCTACCATCAGCTCGCCAGCTTGCTTGTATTGCTCAAGCAGCGCGGGCGGCGCGCTGGCAGTGTTATACAGAACGTAGTCAATTAAGTGTTTGCCGCCAGCAATGCGCTCTATTTCCGCAGCATGGTCGGCTACTGTTTTGCCAGTGGTGTGCCCGGCCTTCACAACCAAATTACATATATAGATAACAGTGGCATGAGTTGCTGCCATTGCGCTAGCAACGCCGTCAACAATAAGTAATGGGCCGAGCGAAGTATAGATGTCGCCCGGGGCAATGATGATAATGTCGGCGGTGCGCAGAGCTTCATCGGCTTCGGGCGCAATGCGGCCGCGCGGCTCTAAAAACAGTTTCGGGTGCGGCGATTCGTCGCAAAAATGGCTGTCGTCTATTTTACGCTGGCCTTTCAGGATAGTGTGGTCGGATAGTTCCATGCGCAAGTGCACGTCGTCGATGGTAACAGGCAGCACCCGGCCTTTAATGCGCAGCAATTCACTGCACATGCGCACAGCTTCGCCGAATGTGCCAGTGGTTTTTTGGGCCGCACTTAAAAAGAGGTTGCCAAACGAATGCCCGGCTAGCGTTCCATCTTCAAAACGGTAGCTGAATAAGTCACGGAGCTGCTCTGGCGCAGAACTGAGTGCCACCAGGCACTGGCGGACATCACCAGGCGGCAGTACACCGAGTTCATCGCGAAGCGTGCCGGTAGAGCCGCCATCGTCGGCCATACCAACAAGCGCGGTAAGGTCTACATTGCGTGATTTCAGCCCGCTGAGCACTGGAAAACTGCCAGTGCCGCCGCCGATAACGACATATTTAGGTTTTGTGGCCATAAGCTCTATTAGCATAGCGCGATATGTGTTTTGAGGGAACTTATGGTAAACTTCCGCGCGATATGAAGGAACTGCGACGGATACGGGATTTGCCTGCGGCCGATAGGCCGCGTGAAAAATTGCAGCGCAAAGGCGCTGCGGCTTTGAGCGACTTCGAGCTTTTGGAGGTACTGCTGGGTAATGGCAGCCGCGGGCACGACGTGGGCTCCATTGCCCGCCAGATCCAGCGCGTGCTCAGTACTGGCACGGATGCGGTCAGCTACGAATCACTCACCGGCGTAAACGGCGTCAATATTGCTACTGCGTCTAAAATTCTGGCAGCGCTTGAACTTGCCCGCCGCCACCTGGTACGCAGCGTTGAGCCACTCCGCACCCAGCACGACATGCTGCTCCGCCTTGCCGACCTGCGCAGCAAACAACAGGAATACCTGGTAACACTCACCCTCGACGGCGGCCAGCGCCTTATTGCGCAGCGCACTATTACGATAGGCACGCTTGAAACAGTGCTTGCCCACCCGCGTGAGGTGTTCGCCGATGCTATTGCCGACCGCGCCGCCTCTGTTGTAGTAGCCCACAACCATCCGTCCGGCGAAGTAAAACCCAGCCTGCAGGACATTACCCTTACCCAGCAGCTTGTTGCTGCCGGCCACCTGCTTGGCATTGAAATGTACGACCACCTTATTCTTACCAAGAATAACCACTTCAGTTTTCGCCAGCATCATCTGTTGTAATTTTTTGTTTTAACCACTATTTAATTTACTCCGAGGCAACCTATGCTATGATTCGCGCACGAAAAAAGGAGGACAGATATGGCACGGTGTTACTTGGAGTCACGGAAAACAGCGGCGCGCGGCACTGAAAGTATCGCGGCAGATTGCATGCGGCATTTATATTCACGGCAGCACCTGGGGCGGGCAGTCGTTATCAGCAATTCCCCTATTCCTATGTTGAGTGCGGCGCGCAAACAATGGCTGAAAATAACCCGCGCCATGCAGAAGCAGCGTTCAAGCACGCTTAACGCTGATAAAATCCTCAAATATACCCATCTTATTACCAGCATGCAGCGTTTGCGGTTTTCGGCCAAAAGCCCTATCCAGTCGCCTGATGCCGATGTTTATTTCTTGTCGCCGAGCGAAGTAGCCGTTATGCCCATCCAATGCTGGACGGTATATGTCCTTGATGAATTGGACGATGCTTCGGCGCAGGCTATGCTGCGGCTGCTGCCAGTGGAATCACTAGTTGTAGATTACGGGCATGCTGCCCTGTGGGAGCGGGTTGGTTTATTGCCGAAAAAATTGCTGGAAGAACGCCTAACCCAGGAGTGGCAGCACGCCGAGAGCTTCCTGGAGCGGTACGATATCCATATTTCCGAAATTGTCAGCCAGGACATGCGCACCGTAGAAGCAATGGACGACGCCCTCGACATGCTGCTCACTGTCAGCCATAAATTCCTGCAAGTTGCACTCCAGTTCCAGCGTGCGCTGGAAATTGCCCGCCCCATGCGGCTGTCGCGGGAAGCCAGAGCAAAATATGACATCTTTGCCTTGCTTGCGCATCGGGTGCAGGCGCTTTCACCAGGCGCCTTTACCCAGCAATTCTTAGAGGTATACAACGAAGATGACACATTCTTCCTGTACGACCGCGCCCGCGAACTTGCCCGCCGCGGCCGCACCAGCGCTGCGCTACAAAGCCTCTTTCCTTTCCTGCCCTCCCTGCCGCCTATGAGCAAGTGCCTGAGCGGGCCATGTGTGGCAATTGGAGCAACACTGGCTTAACTTTCTGGCATGTCATTATCTGCCACTGGCGCCTCAGTGCGGCGCGGCCAGATAATTACCAAAACAAACACACCGTTTATTGCCGCCAAATACAATGGATATAGCAATCCGCTGAACGTTGGCGCGGCAACTAGCGCAATAACACACCCGGCCAGCGTATCTATAAAGTAGTATGAAGCGTTTTCTGTATGTGGCAGTCTGGCAGTCTTAACGAGCGACGGCACGCACGCAATGAGGTCAGCGGCTACTGAAAGTACCAGGCCGAAAAACGAATCACCACTGGCCAGCCAGAGCACAAGGCCAATGCAACAAAAAGCAAGGCACACGTAGTCGAGCGGATCGCTGCCGCCCATGCCCCGTTTAAACGATAAAATCCACAGCACAACTGCTGGCAAGAATGAGGTAAGTGCCAGTAGCGCGCCGGGCTTGTCGCGGGCAGCGGCAAGCGCAGCAAATGACAGGGCGCTAATAATCATCATAAGCAGTCGTGTCATGCGCTGCGGCCGGACATTTTTCACAAAAATCGCATGTACATATACTGCCGATGAAATAAGCGGCAATACTGTCCCAATTATCAAAATTATGTTCCTCACCCCTGTTTTCTCCTGTACCAAAACCTCGGACAAGTGTACCCTACCCTGTGGAAACAGTGCAAAAAGTTGTCCAAATAGGCGGACAATGGTGGTACACTAGCGGTATGGATCAAATGCAAATCGTCAAAAAATATCTGGGAAAATTAGGCATTGAGGATGAAGCCAGCACCCTGTACGTAGAACTGGTAACACGGGGCCACTCCTCTGCCCTGCAGCTTGCAAAAGCTACCGGCATCAGCCGTACCCAGGTATATCGCTTTTTGGAGAGCCTGCAGCAGAACGGGCTGGTAAGCGGTGAGCAGCTCAGCTATGGCACGCTATACCGGGCGTTGCCCTTAGAGAACATTGAGGGGCTGCTTGCTGACCGCGAAGCTGAAACAGCAGCGATCCGGCGCAACCTGGGCGCCATGACTGCAGCCCTGCAAGCCCTGGCAGGCGGCAGCGGCCCGGAGGCACAAGTGCAGCACTTTTATGGGCAAGCCGGCTTAAAACAGGTTAATTGGAACCTCAGTAAGGCAGACAAAGAGTTCCGCGTATTTGAGGTAGCCCACCTAAACCAGCACCTGGACCAAGCCTTTGCCCGGCGCTGCCGCGAACAATATGTGGCGCGCGGCATCCACACCTATGACCTCACCAATGCCGAAAAGATTTCCTTACGGAATATTGAACCGGTAAATACTACATTGTCAGAGTACCGGCGCATTGACCCGGTTATTCTGACCATCAATTTTGAATTGTACATATACAACGATGTTGTAACACTGGTGGACTACAAACAAGGCCATGAAATGGCCATGGAAATACACCATCCCACGCTGAAAAACATGATGCAACAGCTGTTTGATGCCATGTGGATGCAGGCGGAGCCGCTCCAAATTAAATAGCTACTCCTCC
Organism: Saccharimonadales bacterium (SeqCode); assembly: GCA_035479955.1. Lineage (GTDB taxonomy): Bacteria > Patescibacteriota > Saccharimonadia > Saccharimonadales > UBA4665 > PMNU01. The sequence continues at coordinate 15,806 of DATIIE010000092.1, read as the reverse complement.
AGTGCGTCTCTAATAGCGTCGCTTGAAGCAATATCCTGGCCCGAGCCACCGTTTACAATACGCAAAATATCCTCGCCGTATGCTTCCACACGCTTTGCGCCAAACCCTGGCACGTCTAGGAGGTCTTGCTCAGTGGTGGGCTGCCGTGCGGCAACTGCCTCCAGCGCTTTATTGTGCGCAATAACATATGGCGGCTGGTTTTTGGACTTTGCCAGCTGGAAACGCCACTCGCGCAACCGTTCTAATAAGCCGGTGTCGACGCCCTGGGGTGTGCTGGCGGCAACTATATCGGCCTCGTTTTTACCGCTGGATTCGTCCTCGTGCCACTTTTGGATGTGCGGTGCATGCGTTTGCAGCGCTTCTCCGCTTCGGTTGCGCAGCTCGGCGTCTATTTGCTTGGCAAGCGGACTTACCCTTAGCGCCATGCCGTTCAAACCGTCTAGAATAAGGTGTTTCAGTGAGCGTACGCGGCTGAGCGCCACGTAACCCATGCCTTCAACAAATGCCCGGGAGAGGTCAATGCGGGCAGCGTCGAGCGTCATGCCCTGGCTTTTATGCACGGTAATTGCCCATGCCAAACGGAGCGGCTGCTGCACGAGCTGGGCGCGGCGCTTGTCGCCGTCCATCAGTTCCCAGGTTTCCGGGCGCATAATAATTTCGCGGCCGTTCAGCAGCTCTACAACCGGATAACCGGTGTGCGGCTCAAACCCAGTGACAACGCCAAGGCTGCCATTTACATAGCGGCGGTCCTGGGCGTTTTTGATGCACATAACCTGCGCGCCTTTCTTCAGCCGCAGCAGCTGGGGCGCCAGGCAGGAGCGCTGCAATTGCTCAACGTAATTCTTGCCGCCGTGCGTCTCCATTTCATATTCATGCACTTCGCCGTCCAGTTCTTCCAAGTGCTCGGCGTTTACACCGTCGACGTCGACGTTTACGGTGAGCAGCCGCGTCAGCGGTGTAAATGGATCCGGCGTAGCATTTGCCCGCCCTTGCAGCGCGTCCAGCTGGTTGCGCGTAAGCACCCCTGCCCTAATTCCGTTCAAAATTTGTGCATAGGCTTCGTCTTCACTCTGTCGATATTGCTTTTCAAGGTAGCAAACTGTGAACACATTTTGTTGCCATACGTTCGAAGAAATGACAAAGCTGCCCTGCCGGCTATCCCGCCGGTTAACTGGCGGCAGCTGGAAAAAATCGCCGCAGAGCACGACTTGTGCGCCGCCAAAGGGGGCGTCATTTTCACGCACAACACGTAAAATGTCGTCAACCATATCCAGACGGAAATCGTGGAGCATGCTAATCTCGTCAATTACTAAAATGTCGGCGCGCTGGATTGTTTCCTGGCGCGTTTTGCCAAGCTTGGCGGCGGTATATTTATCGACAAAATCGTGTACGCCAATTCCTGACCAGGCATGGATGGTGGTGCCACCCAGATGGGTTGCCGCCAGGCCAGTGGTTGCTGTAACCGCCACATGCTTGCCGCGCTTTTTTGCACGTTTAATAAATTTATTGAGGATATATGTTTTGCCGGTACCGGCTGCCCCTGTCAGCAGCACTGACTGGCCAGATTCAAGAATTGCGAGCGCTTCGTCCTGTGTCATAAGTTAAATCAGTATACGCCTGGTTTCCGCTTGTGCCCAGCCTATTGTGGCGCGGCGCTACGCTGGCGCCCCACTATATAGGTTATATGCTGTTATATATTCGGCAACGATTGGGATGAGCGCCAGCTGGCCTGCATGCGGCAGCGCCGCACGGACAGCAGATGACGCAACGCTGGCATGGGGGCTGGCGATGGTTGTTGCCCGAACAGGCACCGCGGGAAAAGCCTCCTGTAACGCCTGGAGGCGCCCCTGCACGCTGTGCGGTGTTTGCTGGGCGCGGATACCAATAACCAAGCCCATGGCTTGCAGCAGCGTCTCCAGGCCCGGCCAGCTGACAGCAAGGCTGGGGACAACGTCGGAGCCGAGCAGTAAATATAATTCATCATGCGCAAAGCGCGCCTGTAGTTGAGGCAGCGTGGTAGCGACACTGAACTGCGTGTCGGCAAGTTCCAGCACTTCTAGCTGGGGCATGCCCTTCGCTGCCAGCCGCAGCATGGCCACGCGGTGCGCAAATGGCGTATGCGGTTGCTTGTGGCGTGGATGTGCCTCTGGCAACAGCACAATTCTATCCAATGCGGCGGCTTTTTGCGCAGCCAAGCAAAAGGCTATGTGGCCGGTGTGCACCGGGTCAAACGTACCTGAAAAAATACCAATCCTCGCCATGGCTCCAGTATGCACGCAGCTGCCAGCGGGTGCAATAAGCCTGCGGGTGAGATAAGCCCGGAAATTAAAAAATCCCGCCAGGCTAACTGGCGGGACCAATCGGTTCGCTCGAGCCGGGTTCCCTATTGGAATATGTTCATAATAATATTTAAAACATTGTTGGAACCGGACTGATGAACATTCAATTCGACGTTGGTAGTGTTACCGTATCCGCCGCCTGAAGTGTTCTGCTGGCCTGTCTGAGCTGCTGCTACACCGGTAGTACCGATAACTGCGGCGGCTGCCAGAGAGGCAAACCCGAGCGTTAATTTGTTAATGCCTTTGCGCTGTTTGGTGTGCGCGCCGGCGGCCTGTTTGAGAACCATTGGCCTTCCCTCCTTTAGTTACCAAACCATATGATGGTAGCATTGCCCTACTGCCCCCGCAAGTTAAGTATCTTACTGTTTCGACGTTTCGGATAGGTTTTCGACTCCAACATAACAGAGATAATACCCACTACTAATAATAAAAAAGTATATGTCGAAAAATTGCTGGCTAAGTCGACATTTTGGCGTACGACCAGCAAAACGATGACGGTTGTGAGTGACAAAAACGCCATTACGAAGCTGTAGCGGCTGGGTAGTTTCTTAATCCAGGCCACTACCGCGTACACCGCAATAGCGCCCATACCCAACGGCAGCGACTGCACTAAGAAGCTGGCGCATAAGCACAAGAGGATCACCGCCGGGAATGCCAGGCGCTGCCACCAGCGACGCCTGGGCTGGAGTTGCTGGGGTGCGGTGAATGTGAGGCGCTGCGGCTGCTGAAGCGGCTGTGCGGCGGCCTGCGGAGGCGTTTGGGGCTGGGGCGTAGGCGCGGCCTGTTTTCTGGGTATCGGCATTGGCCGTAATTGGGGGCGTAGCGGATTGTGACGCGCCGGGCCAAACCCATCTACTGAACGTGCTCGTGGTGGCATTATCGTGCTCCCTTCCAGTTTTTATTTTCGTATATGCTGATTTTCGGCGAATCCATCACACGGCGCAAACCGGGCTGGCCGTCGAGGTATTGGTACTTCGCAAAATCGTAATCTTTCGCAAGTAAAATGTAGCGCACATTGGCGCGGGCAAGTTGTTGTGCGATATTGCCGCTATGGCTGCCGGGCTTAACTGTGTGGCCGATTTGCGTAGCCAGCGCGCCTGCCGGCGGCGTGATACTGCCCAGCTCCGGGTCATTACTTACTATAACGGGTTTGTCGAAATAATGGGCAGCAGGCGTGGCGATAATCCGCCCTGCGAAGCTAAAACTCATGTACTGGTGCCATGGCAAGAAAACGGTATTGAAATCCCCCTGCTGCTTCGTGAGATACCTGTTTGCCGCCGCCCAATCTTGTGGATACTGGCGCGGGCGCAGCTGTGCGGCAAACCCCCAGTACATGGTGGATGTCCAAATAAGCACCAGAAACAGAGCTGCCCCTGCCGCAAGTACATACTGCGTTTCGGAGCGGGCGCGCGCCCAGGCAAATAACCGGGCGGCCGCACAAGCGATAAATACGGCAAACACCAGCGCCAGTACGCCTGCGAACTTTTGTGGTTCACGGTAGCCGACGTGCGCCAGCGCACCGCCAAATATACCAGCAGCAAGCAGCGCGCTGGCAGCACCCGCAAGTGTAAAGATTGCGGCAAAACGGCTTGCCCGGCGCCAGTACAGTATTGCGCCAGTCACCACTCCTGCCCACATAACGAGCCTGATTGTTCCCCAGGCAGGCGTATGGTCTTGCGGCAGCATAAACAAGTGGTGCGGTTCAGCCCAAAAGCCCTGCAGCCGCAGTACAGCAGCCAGTTGTGCCAGCACACTGCTGCCAGTGGTTGCAAACGCCTGCGTATGTGCGGCCGTAAATGTTTCTACCTGCGACGCCACTATGCCCTTACCCAATAGTGCCGGGATGAGCCAATAACTACTGAGCACGCAGAATACGAGCGCAGCGGTTGCACCATATTTAGCATAGGCCCGCAGCGCTGCAGGCTGCCGCCGTTGCCGCCATACAGCTACCGCAAATACACAAACCACAAGCAGGGCAACTTCCCCAATAGTAGGCAGCGATACAATGCTAATAGCTACCGCTAGGAGCGCACTCTTTATTGACCGGCGCAGCGTGGGCTTTTCCATGAATTGCAGCAGCAGCCGCACGATAAACGGCACCAGTGCGTAGCCCATTAACACTCCGTACTGCCCTGCCATAAAGCGGTCATACGTAAAAGGGTTGGCCACATACAATATTCCGCCAACGTACAGTGCCGGGTCCCATATAAAATTCTTGGAGGCTGTACTAAATTGCCGGCGCAGCCACGACAGCAGGCAGTGCATGCCAACTCCAGCCAGCAAGGGTATGGCTACAAATATAGCTTTCTCTATAACCTGGCTAGGCACCGCCATATTTAGAATATGCAGCAGCCACCGCCATACGTAATCGCTGCTGACACTAGCCGGTGCACTGATGCGCGGCGTAAACACTGCGTCCAGCGTTAAAATATACCCCGGCATGAGCAACGGCAGCATAATAACTGTGGTTAGCAGCGCGTATGGCCAGTAGCGGCGCAGCCACGTTCCTACAGCCGCCATTACGCCCGCCTCCGTTTTGTGTCGGTGTACGTCGGCACGTCTTTGGGGCGGACGACAAGAAGATACGCCACGCTGCCCAAAACTGCAACCCAACTTATTGCAGCGCCTATGCCAAACCAACGTGCAGGTACAAATTCAGCACGAAGTAGTATGGTGTACGATCCATCAGCGGCCTTGGTACAGCCGGTCCGTACTTTACCACCCGGCGCTGTGCATAGTTTCTGCGGGTCGACTAACCATCCGTTCACGGTGTTACTGAGTGTAGTGTGGCGCGTGCCAGCTGTTACGGCGCCGCTCCCGCCCGGCAAAAGCGTACTGCCGGCATTGAGTTCCAGCCGCCAGCGCGGATGGTAACTTTCACTCAGCGCCACAAAGAAGGGACTCTTTGCACCCTGCACTTCCATGGTGCGGACAGATTGCGTGGGTGAAGCTATCTTAGAAACTTTTGGTTGGCCTAGTTTTTCGGTTGGCTGTTGCACAACAAAGAAACGGTCGGTAAAATCGGGCAGCTCGGTAAGGTTTACATTGTCGTAATTTACACTATTTGGCGCATGCCCATTGCTTTCAAAAGCATACAGGTATAACGTTAGCGTGCTGGCGCCAGCGGGCACGTGTACGACGGTTTGTACCGTGTGCCATCCAGGTTTGCCAGCCTCTGATTGGTTACGGCTCAGGGTTGCACCTGGGTTGTCGAAACTAGTGGTGTAACCATACGTTTTTGTACCGGTGGCTTTGTAGGAAAAGCTTAGTAAGTAGTCGGTGTCTTCATGCACGTTTGCCGTGGTATGCGCGCATGCATCGTGATGCGAAGCGGTTAGGCGCAGTGATTGCTGCCCCTGGCTTTTATCCTGCTTGTCTATATCCATAGACAGCTTCGGGAAGGTGTCATACGCATTGCAGTCGCCTACTTTCGGCTGCCAGGCGCCTTTTTCAAATGAGCCATTGGCGATAAGGTTGCTGTAATGGTAATTAGGGTCAGCGAAGGTAAACTCCTGTTCCCCGTTCGGCAATTCGGTTTTTGCATACGTATCGCCGCCGGAAGGTATGGTAATGTCCTGCACTGGTGCCAGCTTCACGACAGTAACGTCATCGTAACGGTTAATGGTGGCTGTGCGCCCGTCGCCCTCTAGCGCATACAGGAACAATCGGGCAACGCCAGATTGGCCGGCAGTATTCACCAGTGCACTAGTGGTGTGCCAATCGCGGTCAACAATAGCGCGTGAGCCCTTTGCCAGCGGTACGCTCTGCCCTTTTATGGACAAGAAGTAGCTGGCGGTAGAGGCATTGGCGCTTTGGTAATCGAAGCTCACCAGGTACTGGGTGTTGGCAGCCATTTTAACTTGTGCCGATGTGCAGGCATCGTGCCGCGTGGCGCTCAGCAGCAGCGACGACGTACCGTCTGTCGCCGTAGTGGCGTCCCGCTTCATGCTGAGCGCGCCATTGCCATCGTAGTTATTACAGTCACCCACGCGCGATTCCCACAAATTGTGTTCAAACGAGGAATTACTGATGAGATTCGACCCATCCGCGCGCAAAATAGTGATTTTCTCCCCTGCCTTGCCACTACCAAGCCGTCCGCTTTCACCGGAACGCACGCGTGTTATATTGCCGCCAAATGATAGGTAGTATGTTGTGCCTTTGGCGATAGGCGCAGTCCCCACTACTTGGCGCGGGGCGCCGGCCTGGCCTAACGTCTCGCCATTTACGTTCAGTGGCGGCGAAGTTTGGCCATATAACGTCACTGTATTGTTGCCAGCTTCATACGTTATGTCACGGTACGACTGGTTGGCATATAGTGTCGCGCCATTAGAGGTATCCAGCTTCTGGCTAAACGTACCCTTGTCTTTATTCAGGGTGGAACTCTTTGGCGACGCAAATAGCTGCGACACATGCGTGGCGTATTTTGCCAAGCTGTTATCGGTCTCGTAATCAAAGGCCTGGTTAAGCTGCTTGCGGGTGAATAGCTGAGTGCCGGCAACTGGCGCATCTTCGTCGGTGGCAAACACACGCGGCAGCACGGCAGCACGCGGCAGCGGGTCGGTAATTTCCAGCACGTGGTTGTTTACTTTACGCAAGCGGCCAGGGTTGTGCGCAATTAGCTTATCAAAGAAGTGCGGGTCATTCTTAATAAGGCTCAGGTCATTGTTGTAGGTAGCCGCTGGCACGTACAGGTTGTAGTTTGATTCGTAAATATCAGAGAAATCAAATATATACTTTACGCCCAGTGGCCGCAGTACATCGATATTGTACGATTGCAGCAGTTGGTACTGCACCGACTCCTGGAACTTATACGGCGCAACGGCATTCTGTACAAACGCCTGCGAAGCAAATGCTGCAAAGCTGTCGTGGCCGCTGTTTTTTAGCGGCAGGTCACCTGGCGGGTCGACGGGCTCATCTTTTAATACGTACTTGTCGAAGAATGGGTATGCCAGGATACGGTAATTGCCAGTGTCTTTATCGGCCACTTGCTTGAAGGGCGCGAATGCGGCGCGCGCATCTTTAAAGTCCACTTTCTGCGAGAAATACTGGAATTTAACGCCCACGATAAACAGCGAGCCAATGGCCACCAGCAGCAGCCCCCAGCGCCAGCGCGTTTGCTCAACCATGCGCGCAATCAGCAGCAGCGCCAGTAGCACAATTACTGGCGCAAAGTGCCCTACTTCGCGCAGCATTGGATAAAACACGCTGAGCGGATAGATATTCAATACCTGGTATAAGCCAGTGGCCATGAACATCATAATCACCAGGCTCACAAGCAACAGCAGGTCGGTGCGCTCCCGCTTGCGCGCGGCTGCCCGCCCGCGTGACAAAAGCCACAGCAAAAATACAAACAGCGAAGTGTTCCATAGCAATTCATAAAATGCATAAAAGCGTGACAGCAGCGTTGCCTTGGAAAAACTGAATGTAAAAATACTTAAGAAGTTACTGGCGCTGCTAGACTTAAAACTTACTTTGGCAGCCTGGGCACCGGTTTCGGCGGTGTTTACTGCCCCGGTAATAAAGTTTGTCAGCCACACCAGGTTAATTAACAGTGGTAGTCCAAACAGCACTGCCAAGTATTTGAGTGCTACTTTCTCCCTGTTAAACAGCAAGAAGGCGATTAAAAATATGCCGCCAATAATGAAGAACTGGATTTGCGTGCCAAGGAACGCAAAAAACAACCCTGCAATAACGCTGCTCCGCAGGTCACGGCGGAAATGGTGCAGTAAAAAATGGATGAAAAAAATAAATAATGCGAACGACAAAAAATAATTGAGATGTCCGGCAGTATACTTGTAGAAAATTGCCGGGTTTATCCATGTGAGCAGGCCTATTAAAAAAGCCATCCAGCGTGTGGTGTGCGGACGCACCAGCTTGTACATACCGAATGCGCCCACGGCAAACAGCACTACCAGCAGCAGGTAATGCAATAGCTCAGGTGGCAAAAAGAAGAACAAGCTCACGACAAACCGGAAGAAATAGTCGGATGCGTAATTCATGGGGCTGCCGCTGCCAGCGGCTATCCAGCTGGAGTCTTTGTTGGCGAACATGTTGTGGATTTGGTCGCTAAAATACGGGAACGACCAGTCCCAATATTGCCCAAAGCCGCCACGAACTTGCCAAAAAAATACACCAAAAAACAGCAAGTATGTTCCTATCAGCGCCACAGCCGGATGCCGCCCCACCCAGCCGCGAACCCCACCCCGCTGCTCTGCTGCCGAGCTAGAAGTGGCGGGCGATAAATGTCTGATATGCAGCTCCTTCCTCTATGCTACGGTCACGGGCGGCATGCACTTGGCTTGCCACGTGGCTGTAGGCGTCATGCATAATCCAAAACAACTCACTGAGGTTTTGGGCATTCAAACGCGAGAGGTCAATACAATAATCTTTGAGCTTGTTGGCCGCAAAAAATGACATCACCTTTGGCCGGTACGCAATGCCGAGGCACGGCGTGCCAGTCAGCATAGCCAGAATGTTGGCATGCAGGCGTGCGCCAATCATGAGGTCTACGCTGGATAGCTCCTGCACGAAATCATCCAGTTCACGGGCCGGCGAAATTGTCACATCCTGACATACACCCTCAAGTGCCATTTGGAGCTGGCGCGATGCCCATAAATCATCTTTCGGGTCGGACGGCGAGATAAGCATGGGAAACAGCACAATGCGGAACTGGTCGGCAGGCAGGCCGGCCACAAAATCATGCAGTGTCTCCAGCAGCTGGCGGAATGTTTGCTCCGGGTTTGGAAGATGGTACAGAATAGAAATGCCGATAGTGAACGGTTTGCCCGGCGTGCGCGTAACACTTTTTGCCGGCCAGTCCAGGCTGCTGACTAAGTCGGGCAGCACAATGGTTTTACGTAACCCCAACACTTTGGCTGAACGCGGCTCGCGCACAATGATAGTGTTGGCTAAACGTGCACTTGCCCGCGCCAGCTGCAATGAGTATCCGTGCAAATTTCCGATTCCACACCCCAAATAGTGCACTTTCTTCCCTGTTAAACGGGCAATGAGGTTCATACCTAGCATTTTGTACAGTGATTGGCGCGGAAAGCGGTCGCCGTACAATTCCACCCATAAATCACCGCCGCAGTACACCACATGCTTTATGTCGCGGAATGCACGTATTTTCTTTTTCAGGTCACGGTTATCTTCGGTGGAGATGGTTTGCACGCGGCCTTGGGCGATTTTTGGCAGCAGTTCATCGTGCGCTGAGTTCAAATAGAACGGCGTGTCCTCTGGAAAATGGCGCAGCGCTGCTGCTAAAAAGGCGTCATCGCCAATGTTGCCGCGGCCATAAGACCCGAGCAATAAGATTGGTTGCAGTTTGCTTGTTGCAGTGGCCGCAGGCGCAACTGCTTCAGCTTCGGACATGTCGGACATTATGAGGCTCCTTCCAGTAAAAATTCGTATTCGTTGGCAGCAACGGTATCGCGCTTGAAGCGTTCCGCATAATGGAATAACTGCGCTTGTTCGGTTGCGTATAATTCCGGGCTGCGGCGTGAGCGTGCCAATAAGCGGCGGGCGGCAGCACGCAGGCGCTGCTCATTACCGATGGCAACGGTGTGCAATCGATTGCCAAACACCGACTTGTACACTGGCAAATCATATGCCAGAACCGGTGTGCCCACGCTCAACGCTTCGGCCACTACTATGCCCCACCCTTCCTCAACGCTCGGCAGCACAAACAGCTGGGAGTGGCGCAGGCACTCAAATTTTTCACGCTCGCTGGCACGGCCCACAAAACTGATATTCAGTTTTTTGTGTATGGCTAGCGAGATGAGGCGCTTCAGCTCCGGCCCGACACCAATCATAACGGCGCGGAAATCCGGCAAATCGCGCTGGAGCGTTTCACACAAACGCACAAAATCGTCAACGCCCTTTTGCTTTACCATGCGGCCGCAAAATGCCAGCGTAATGTCTTTTTCTGCCCATGGCAGCGGTTTCAGGCCGCCGTTATCTACAAAGTTGCTGGACACCAAAATTGGCTGGCGGAATCCGCGGCGGCGCAGGCCGTCTACAACATCTTGGTTTACAGTAATTATCTTGTCAAAATTGCGCCTTATAATGTTGAAACACATCTTTTCCTGAAGCGTTGCCAGCATGGTGTTCAGGCTGCGCGGGCGCGGCATATCCTGGATAATGTGGTGGATGTATACGGCGCGTGTGCCGCGGGCGCCATTGCGTGACACTGGCAAGACATCTGGTAAAAAGTGTGAGCCAGCAACAAACACTGTGTCGTTGCCACCTGGCAGATGTACGCGGCTACCGCGCTGCGCCCGGCGCAAATACATAAGGCCAATAGGCTGCTGCGGGCCTTCGTCGCGGTAGGTAAGCTGCGGCAGTTCGGTTGTTTCAGGATATGCCAGCTCCTGGCCGTCATCTTCAGCATGCACTAAGGCGATGGGCGTTTCAGGATGGCTGTTCTGTACCCAGGCGCAAAAGCCGCCAGTGTGCATGTCGCCGCCAGACACATCACCGGTAAAGCAGTTGCGGTATACGAAAAAGCCGCTCATGATGTTCGTGCCTCCTTGCCGCGGCTGGGCCCGTTTTCGCCGCCAAAAAAGTAGCCGGCAGCGCCAAAGCCGAATTCGCAGGTTTTCATAAACAGCATGCCAATGCCGGTCAGCGGTTTTTCAAACAGCTTGTGCGGCTTGCTGAAAAACAATTTGTACCGCTGCAACGGGCTGACCTGTTTGTTCAGCTGTGAACCAACGGTGTTTTTGGCCAGGTAGTTGCGGGCCTTGCCGGCGTAATACAGTTTCTTCTTAAGCGTTTGCCATAACTTTAAGTGGCCTTCGTTGTGGTGGATAAGCGGTGTTATGCGCATAATCTTGCCCTGCTCGCCAATGCGTCGCGACAGGTCCCAGTCTTCGCCGCTCACCATGGTTTCATCGTAGCCGCCAACACTCATGTAGGTGTCGCGCTTAAAAAAACGGGCGGCTTCGATGCCGTCAACGCCCACGTAAAACGAACGCTCCAGCCGTTTGCACTGCGCCCAGAAACCTTGGCCGAACGATTGCTCGCCAATAATGACGCCGGGCGCATTCGGCTCGCTATGCATACTGGCAACACAAGCGGCGATTACTTCAGGCTCCAGTTCCATGTCGGAATCAATAATTACCACGTACTTCCCTGTTGCCGAAGCAACGCCAAAGTTACGCTGCGCGGAGCGCTCCGGCCCGTGGTTGTGCACGTGTTGGGTGTAGGTGCGGGCAATCTCTTTTGTATCGTCGGTTGAATCACGGTCGACCACAATAAGCTCTATTGGTGCGTATGTTTGCCCTGCGATAGAGCGCAAACATTTGTCCAATGTCGCGTGGTTGTTTCTGGTCGTCACAATGACGCTCACTCGGTCTGCGTCATCCATATTAAGCCTCCAATAATTGCTTGAAATCTTTATAGCTTTGGTCGAATGTTAGGTTTTTGCTCCACTGCCAGGCGTTGGAGCGGACTTTTTGGTACAGTGCCTGGTCGCGTACCAGCTGCACAATGCCGCCAGCCAGCGCCAGCGCATACGGGGGCACCACCAAACCCGTTTCCAGGTTTTGGACGCTGTCGCGCAGGCCATCTACGTTGTAAACGACTGCGGGTGTCCCCTGGCTGGCAGCCTCGGTTACAATGAGCCCCCACCCTTCTTTTACGCTGGTTACGCACATGATATGGCAACGGCGCATAAGTTCAATTTTGCGCTCGCGGCTGACGCGGCCCTCGTAGCTGATGTCGGCGGCGAACGGGCTTCTGGCGATATAATCGAGCACTGTTTGCCCGTAATCGCCCGCGGCGTCACCCGCCAAAATCATCTTTAGCTCCGGCAGTTGTGCTTTGGCAAACTCAAACGCCTTTACTTGGTCGAGCGTGCGCTTCATGGCGCGCATGGCGCCAAGGCTGAGTACGGTTGGCTCGGCGAATTTGTGCACACCGCGCAAGGTGGGCAGCGGTTCCAGCTCAATCCCCTGCGTAATAATGTGGGCCTTTTCCGGCTTGAAGCCGTACGTACCCAAATCCTGCAAGGTGCTATGTGAAATGGTAATGAGCGGTGTGCGGCTGCGGGCCAGCGCGCGGGTTGCCAGTGGTTCCAGCGCGTGGTAACCCAGCTGCGCCAGCGGCGGTTTGGTTTCATGGAACCAAACTTCGCGCGCCAGCTGGTGGTAAAACAGGAACGCTTTAGAGCGGCCCTTGAACAGTACGCCGAAATATGGCGCCGTGTTCACTACTTCTACTACAACATCGTACTTGCCGCGCAAACGGCGAAGGTAGTACAGGAACGCCTGAAGTGAATGCAGGTAGCGGTTGCCGCCAATGCGGATCATTTCAATGCCGTCCAGCGTTTCCTGTGGCGCAGCGCCTGGGTAACGGGCGGTTAAATATGTAACCTTATGCCCGTCGGCCACCAGCCGTTTGGAAAGCTCGCGGAGCACCACTTCCGCACCACCCGCGAGCGGGTGGGTGTAGTCTTTCCAGGTCAGCCACAGGATGTTCATTGCAGTACTACCTCGCCATATGGCGCGTGTTCTTCTTCGTGCGTACCAAATTCCCGGGCATGCTGCGTGCGTTGCTGCTGCCAGCGTCTGCGTGACACTGCGTGGCGGCGCACAACATACAGCGGCCGGTTTGTTACTTCTGCATGTATGCGGGCAATGTACAGCGCGATAAGCCCTAAACAGCCCAACATTATGCCAACAAGTACTAAAATCATCATGGCCAGCAATGCTGTACCAGTAATGTTCCAATTCCACGGGTCGTTCAGCACAAAGCGCTCAAAACTTAAGAATGCGCCTATAGGGATGGCCGTTATTAATATAAGCATCCCAACGTATCCTGCCAGTTTCAGCGGGAAAAGGCTGTAGCCCGTGAATGTGTTAATTGCCAAATCCACCAGTTTTCTCCAGCTGTACGAGGCCACGCCATTTGCGCGCGGCGGCGCCGTGAACTGGATATACTCGCGACGGAAACCAAGCCAATCAATAAGTCCTCTAGTAATGCGATCACGTTCCGTAAGTTGGCGGAAAATGCGGATGACTTTTTTGTCGAGCAACCGGAAGTCGCTCGCGTGTGGCGTAATTTGCGTGTTCGCCACCATGTGTAATAAATGATAAAACCAATCAGATGTAAGCCGTTTTAAGCGGCCCTCTTGCTTGCTGTACCTTCGAACGCCAATTACCACGTCATTCCCCTGCTCCCATGCGGCAATGAACTTTGGTATCAGCGCCGGCGGGTGTTGCAGATCGGCGTCTAAAATAATTGCTGCTTCGCCCCACGCGGCGTCCAGGCCTGCGCTTACGGCGGCTTCTTTTCCAAAATTGCGGGCGAACTCTAACACGCGTACCCGTTCGTCCTTGCCGGCCAACTCTTGCAAGTCGTCCAGCGATTTGTCCGTGCTGCCGTCATCTACAAACACGAACTCAAATTGATAGTGCAGTTTCTCGGTGTTTTTGACTAATGATTTGTAAAGGAGCGGGATATTCAGCGCCTCATTATGTATGGGCACGATTATCGAAATCAACTTCCCCTCCATTCCTCTGTTCCTTTCCTTAAAAATTTAGATGCAGTAAGCCACAGCACCAGTAGGCCGACCATCGCGAGGCTGCCAGTAAGCAGGCTCGTAACCACCGCACTGGGACTGGCGTGGTGCCAGAGCATCAGCCCGTACGTGGTGAGCCCGCCTGCTAACACGACCACGGCAATGCCGTACCGGCGCAGAGCCAGGTAATAAGAAACGAAAAGGTTGAGGATGGCGATGACACAAATGGCCACGCCTAATTTTGGCAGCAAACCTGCCATAGACTCGTACGACGAACCCATAAGGACGCCAACAACAAGCTTCGGGAACCCAATAAAGAACAGTAGTGTTGGAATAGAAAGTGCGGAAAATAATAGGAGTGACTTGCCCAGCAGTTTGCGGTTTTGGGCAGCTGGCTGGTGCAGGCGCACGCTGGGCATGAGCACCAGCGCAATAGATGCAGTTAAGAAGAAAATGATGCGCGCCACACTGGCAACGCCGGCATATAACCCAGCTGTGTGGGCGTCAAAATAGTGTTTTACCACCAAAATGTCCAGGCTGTACTGCAGAGTAATTACCAGCGAACCAACAAGCACCAGCATGCCGTAGCGCAGTTCCGGCAAAAGCACCCGGAAGTTTGGCAGCGCGCTGCGCTTTGCGCCATCGCTGCGCTTTAGCCCTAAGCGCAGCGCCCACCAGGCAACATATGCAGCCGCCACGGCTTGCGCCAGAATAAGGCCGCCAATTGCGCCAATCGTGTTAAAGCCGGCAAGCACCAGTAGTACGGAAAACAGCAGCTTTGCCCCTGCCCCAATAATGGTGGAAACGGCCGACACGCCAAACTTTTTCTTACCGCGCACAAACGCGCCACGGAAGGTAAATGGCACTGTAGCAACCACAGAAAGCATCAGGATAACAAACGGCCACGACGAATTAAAATGCAGAAACTCTTTCAGGTTGGACTGAAAAATAATTGTCAGCACTACAAGCGCCGCGCTTATTACGAATGCCAGTTTTTCAAATTCCAGCACAACGGCGTTGCGCGCCTGCTCATCATCATAATTAGCGACAATATTCACAGTAATTAGGCCAAGCACCGACAGGAAAATGGTAATTTGCAGGAACAATGAAACCAGTGTTTGCACTTCCCCGAACGCGCTGGGCGGCAACAGCCGGCCAAGCACGGGGTAGTACAAATAATTGAGGGCGCCAACCACAACAGAACCGATCAAATAAATCGCATTGTCACGTAGGAATTGGCTTTGCCGTATAGTACGGACCCAGTGTTGCATGCAGTTACGCCCTCCAATAGCTGTCACTCAAAATGCAAACTCATTGTGGCATAGGCTTCGGACTTTTTGTGTTAGAAAGCTTACATCAGCTAAGCTTTCACCTGTTACATGAACAATACTGGTTCAACGATTGCTAGCAAACGGGTGTTCGCAACTGCAATCGCGTCCTCATTTTTTATAACCTGTCCGTCGGGATCTAAGTGCCATGCATTCCGCAGTAACGCCGGATCTGCGGTTGCAACGCCGCGGTTGAGTGACGCAGGGTCAGTTGTAGCGGACAGGCGCAAGTGCCCAGCGGCTTGCGGCTTATAAACATCGTCTATACACGGCACGACAAGTACATCGCTGCCGAAAGCAGAACCAGGCTGCGCCTGTTGGCGCGGAGAAGCAAGCACGGCTAGATGCTCAGCATCCTCGCTGTGCGTAATGGCATAGCATGTAGTGAGCCGCTCCAACAGCCGTTCGATTGCCGGCGCATGGCGCGAACCTTGTATATCCGGTTCAGCAAGTCCGGCGTGCAACCTGGCGATAGCATCTTCTAGGTCGTGCCGATATTCCACCACCACTTCCTGCGACGGCCGTTCGCTATACAACCCGCTGTATAGCCGGGCGGTGATGCGGCCGGCCAAGGCCTGGCAGTAGCGTGTCCAGTCCTGCTGCTCTGCGGTACGTTCT
>DATIIE010000091.1:0-5120 GCA_035479955.1 Saccharimonadales bacterium (SeqCode) | reverse complement strand
CGTCCTTGCTTGTCGTCGCAGCCCCACGGGTCGTTGGCGGAGTTTATAAATACAAAATCCGGGCAGTTGCCGGCAATCTTCTTCCAATCGTATTTGTCCTGCAGGATAGGGTCTTTCTCGATGCCATCGTAGGGGGAGGAGAAACCGGCCACCAAAATGCCTTGCTTGAACTTTAGCTGTTCGGCCAGGCTCAAAATAAGCGTGCCGCCAGAAGAATGGCCAATAAGCACGGTGTCTTCGGTTATGGCGTGCGCCTGCATAACTTTTGGCACAAAGGTGGAAATATCTTCGCGGTTAATTTCGGGATAATGCGGCACTTCAACCTGGTAGCCACGCGCGCGGAGCTGTTCGGCCAGCCAACCATACCAAAACATATCAGGGGTGCATTCGGTGCCATGAAAAATAATTGCGTGCATGCTGGCTATTATACCGCAGGTTGGGTGCGCAAGCCGTTGATAAGCAGCGCAGCTGCGGCCTGGCAGGTCGGCTGCAGGCCCTCATGGATAGGAATGCCAAATTCTGCGGCCGTGTGCCGGTATTCGCCCAGGCCGGTGCCGCTGTGGGCGGCGTCGATGCCAAGTACCAGCTGCACTGGATGGTTCGCGGTTTGCATCATACCTATCACCTCAGAAAATTCGCTGCGGGTGCCTTGGCCATAGGCACGCCCTGGCCGGTTAGGTACAGGTGCCTCTGAAGTTTCGGCAGCAATGTAAAACAGTACTACGCCCCGTTCGCCTAAGCGGGCAGCGGCGCGGTAGTGGCGCTTTTCCCAGGCGCGTTGGTGGTTGGGCGCGAGCCGGCCCCCGTCAGGCGGAATATTTGTCCAGCGCGGGTCGGCAATATGCACCATTTCGTTTTCAGGCATGGCGGCAACAATTGCGGCGCCTGCCGGTGTTTGGAAATCGGGCGCGCCCATAATCGGGCCGGCAATGAATGCCAGCGGACCGGTGAAACGGGGCGAGTCAGGCTGGGAAACCCCGCAATATGAGCTTTCTCCGGCGTACGGGCGGTGCAGTATAACTGGCATGACGGCAATTATACCTTGCCCTGCGCCAGCGGGAACAACAATGCATGCGCCACTTCGCAGGCGCGCTGCAGGCCGTCAACAATAGGGACTTCATATTTGACTGCGGTTTGGAAGTGGTCTGCAAGCCCGGCAACAGTGTGGCTGGGGTCAATGCCAAGCACCGCGCGTGCTGGTTCGCGGGCAGGTTCCCACACCTTGGCTATTTTTGTAAACCGTTCAAATGAAGTGGTGTGATACCGGACGCTGGGGTGGCCTCCCGCGCGCGGCGGGTTTGGCGCGGCTGCATAATACAGCGCAATGCCGCACGCACCCGCAGCGCGCAGTTTTTGCAAATGGCTTTTCTCCCACTCATTTTGCCGGTGTACCGACAAGCGGGCGTGCTCTGGGATGTCGGGCCAGCGGGGGTTAGCGATATGCAGTGTTTCACTGGCTGGCACCATTTGCTCCAGCAACTGTGTTGCGTGCTCCTGGAAATCTGGGGCGCCAACAATAGGGCCATCAATATATATGAATTTTTCGCCAGGCCCAACAGCGCAGTTAATCTTTTCGGCAATTTTTGGACGGTGCAGTATAACGGGCATATCGCTCTATCCTAACACTGGTGGTATACTCTTTGTAGTATGGAATATGAAAACTCCCGCATCGCTGATGTTGCCCAGCAGCTTATTGCCCGTTTCGAGCAGCTACAAGATAAACAGGAAATTCTGAAAGCCGTTGAGCTGAAGGCGCTGTACGCCGAAATCCCAACGCTGCCAGGCGAGCAGCGCGCCAGCTTCGGCAAGGAAATCAACCAGCTGAAGGCCGATTTAGAGCGCCGCGTGCGTAACCACCAGGACGCCGCCGAAACACTGCCGCCCATCGACGTCACTGCGCCGTTCGATACCAACACCCCCACTAGCCAGCGTCCGGAACTGCTTGGCGCCGACCATGGCAGCCAGCACCCGCTGACTACCGAACTCAGCAAAGTGCTGGGCATCTTTTACCGCATGGGTTTCACTGCCATTGAATCACGCGAGCTGGACGACGATTGGCACATGTTCACCTCGCTTAACTTCCCTGAAGGCCACCCGGCGCGCGACGATTACGACACCTTCATGACTACCCAAACAGACAAAAACGGTAAGCCGTTAATTGCCCCGGCCCACACCAGTACCATGCAAAACCGCGTGCTTTCCAAATTTAAGGGCAACCTGGAGAACGGCCAGCCAATCGCTGTACTGCTGCCCGGCCGCGTGTTCCGCAACGAAGACCTCGACGCCCGCCACGAGCACACCTTTTACCAGTTCGAAGGCGTGTACGTCGACAAAGGCATCCACGCCGGCAATCTCATGGCCACCTTCAAAACATTCTTAAGCGAGTATTACCAGCAAGACATCGAAATTAAAAGCCAGCCGTTCTATTTTCCGTTCACTGAGCCAAGCTTTGAGCTGGCACTGAGCTGCCCGTTTTGCCAGAAAAAAGGCTGCCAGGTGTGCAGCTACAGCGGCTGGATTGAGCTGCTGGGCATGGGCATGATCCACCCGCGCGTTCTGGAAATGGCTGGCATCGACCCCAAAGAATACACCGGCTTTGCCTGGGGCTGCGGCCTGGAGCGCCTGGTAATGATGAAATACGGCATTGAAGACATCCGCCACTTTGAATCCGGCCGGTTAAGCTTCCTCAAGCAATTTGCATAATTTGTAATTTAAAGGCTGAACATGGCAGAACAATCACTTTTCGAAAAAATTGCTGACGGCACCATTCCAAGTTGGAAGGTGTGGGAAGATGACACCTACATGGCATTTTTAACGCCGTTTCCGAATACACCCGGTTTTACTGTGGTCGTGCCCAAGAAAAACCCTGGCGACAATTTCATTACTGTAGACGACAGCGTGCTGAGCGGCCTAATGCTGGCTTCAAAAAAAGTCGCCACCCTGCTTCAGAACGCCTTTGGTGTGCAGCGCGTAGGGCTGGTTATTGAGGGTGAGGGCGTGCCGCACCTGCACGTAAAACTCATACCTATGCACGGCCAGTCCGACGACAGCGGCCCACATGCCCAGCACACTGAATTTTTTGACGCCTACCCCGGATATCTCACAACCATTGAAGGCCCGCGTATGACCGATGAACAGCTCAACAAAATTCAAGCCAAAATTAAGGCAGCAGCATGAAAATAAGCACCAGTACCCTCACATTTTTAAATAAAGAGTATGGCTCGGCTGGCAACCCGGCGGCCGGCGGCGTCGACGACCTGGTAGTGCGCATTGGCGCGCAGCTTGGCGCTGTAGAAGAAGTAGTGCCGTTTGGCGCCAAATATCAGGGTGCGCTAATTGTACGTGTGGTTTCTTGCGAACCGCACCCTGATTCCGACCATATGCACGTCTGCAAAATTGACGACGGCAATAAAACGCCAGATGTAGACCGCGACGAAAATGGCCTCGTGCAAGTAGTGTGTGGCGCCCCGAACGTCCGCGCTGGCATGACCGCTGTGTGGCTGCCGCCAGGCGCTACCGTCCCCGATACCTACTTTGGCCCTGACGCCTTTGTGCTGGGCAAGCGCCGGCTGCGCGGCTTGCTGAGCAACGGCATGCTGGCCAGCCCCAAGGAATTGGCGCTGGGAGACAGCCACGAAGGCATCCTGGAAATTACCGGCCACATTGACGAACATGGCGGCTACCAACCCGGCACATCATTCGCAGAAGCATACGGCCTTGACGGCGACGTTGTTATCGACATGGAGAACAAAATGTTCACCCACCGCCCGGATTGTTTCGGCTGGCTGGGCATTGCCCGCGAAATTGAAGGCATTTACCACCGCCCGTACAAAAGCCCGCAGTGGTACACGCCGTCGCCGGAAATCCCTGGCGTAGAGGCAGGTGAACTCAAGCTTGAAGTGCGCAACGAAATCCCAGAACTGGTGCCGCGCTTTGTGGCCATCGTGCTGGGCGGCGTAGAAGTAAAATCCAGCCCGGTATGGCTGCAAGTTGAGCTGGCGCGCGCCGGCGTGCACAGCGTTAACAACATTGTGGACTACACCAACTTCTTTATGCTGGAAACCGGCCAGCCCATCCACGCCTACGACTACGACAAGGTGAAGGCGTTAAGTGCTGAAGACCACGCCGTGCTCGTGGTACGCAAGCCGCGGCAGGGCGAAAAAATTAGCCTGCTGAACGGCAAAACAATTGAACCGCGTGCTGAGGCCATGATGGTCGCCACCGACAAACAGCTTATTTGTTTGGGCGGCGCCATGGGCGGCAGCGACACCGAAGTTGACGCCAGCACCAAGAACATTATTATTGAAGCCGCCACCTGGGACATGTACGCTATGCGCCGCACTGCAATGGCGCACGGCATTTTCACCGACGCTGTTACACGCTTTACCAAGGGCCAAAGCCCGCTGCAAAACCTAGCGGTTACCGCCAAATTGGTAGACGAAATCCGTCAGTTTGCCGGTGGCAAGGTGGCAAGTGGACTTATCGACGACAACCATGTGCCCGCCGATGTTATGGAGCGCCAGTCGCTGCACGCGCCCGTAGAAGTCACCAGGCAGTTTATCAATGAGCGCCTGGGCTTCGACCTGTCGGCTGGCGAAATGGAAACGCTGCTTACCAATGTTGAATTCCGCGTGTCTGTAGATGGCGACAACCTAACAGTTACTGCGCCATTCTGGCGCACCGACATTGAAATCCCTGAAGACGTTGTCGAGGAAGTAGGCCGTTTGTACGGCTACGACCACCTGCCGCTGGAGCTGCCGCGCCGCAGCATTATGCCAGTGCCGGTAAACCCACTGCTAGACGTTAAAACCACTATCCGCCGCGTGCTGACCGCCGCTGGCGCTAGTGAAATCCTTAGTTATAGCTTTGTGCATGGCAATTTGCTTGAGAAAGCAGGGCAGGACGCTGCGCAGGCATTCCAGCTGGGCAACGCGCTCAGCCCGTATTTGCAGTACATGCGCCTCAGCCTGACACCCAGCCTGCTCACCATGGTGCACCCCAACCAAAAGGCCGGGTACGACGAATTCGCTTTGTTTGAACTGGGCCTTGCCCACAACACAAATGATTACGACGAAGATGGCTTGCCACGCGAAATAAATTCGCTCAGTTTTGTATTTGCC
>DATIIE010000090.1:0-2314 GCA_035479955.1 Saccharimonadales bacterium (SeqCode) | reverse complement strand
GCCTACCGCGACAAAATTAAAACCGCCCACACCCACAACAAAACAGCTGCTAACCTAGCAAAACAGATCGTGCAAGCGCTGAAAAGCGCCCAGTAGCAGCCAAATAAACACCGGGCGCACCGGTAAAAGTATCCTAGCGCCCCATAATGAGCATTTTGGCCGCAATTACCAGTAGCAAGCCGCCGAAGATGCGCGCAATAGTGTGGTCTGGCAGTTTAACGGCATATGCAGCGCTAATTGCGGCGCCTATCGCAAAGCCAACAGCCAGCCACAACGAAGCCTTCACATTCACATATCCATGGCGGTAGTAATGCATCACTGCAAATAAACCAACCGGCAGCAACAGCATTGCAAGCGTTGTTCCCTGGGCATGCTTTTGGCCAAACCCCAAAAGCAACACCAGCGCCGGAACCATAATAATGCCGCCGCCAACGCCAACCAGGCCGCTTAAAACGCCGGCCACCGCGCCAATGGCAATAAGTGCGATATCTGTTCCGCTCATGCTTACAGCTATTGTAACACTTCTTACAGCCCTGCTTGCCAACCGGGCGTAAAATTATATACATAAGGAGAAGCTATGATTCGATTTACACACCTAGCCCGTTTATTTACAGCGGCAGTCGCTACCACCACCTTAACCATAGGCCTGTTGGCCGCCCCGGCCGCTTCGGCGCTTGGGAACTCCGGCAGCCTTAACCCCATTACCTCCGGGTTGTGGTCGGGTGCCAACTTTGCCGTGCAGCCAACAGTTACTACGCCTGCCCCACAGCCTAAGCCCGTACCCAAGCCTACGCCCAAGCCCGCCACTGGCAAATATGCCGCTTTGGGTGATTCTGTAGCCGCCGGTGTTGGTTTGCCAGCTGCATCCAGCACAGATGACCCGCGCTGCGGCCGTTCATCTCAGGCGTATGCCTACAAAGTTGCCCAAGTTACTGGGTTAACACTCACCCACGCTGCCTGCAGCGGTGCAACTGTTGGTGACTTAGTCAGCAAGCAGCGCGTAGATGGGCCCAACATTGCTGCCCAATTAGACACTGCCTTTGCCGGAGGCGTGCCAAAAGTAATCACCATTACTGCAGGCGCTAACGACGTGCACTGGCTCGACATCATAAAGACCTGCTACGCCACAAACTGTAACAATGCCAATGTACGGGGTAGTTTTGACCTCGCCCAGTATGCAGTGACCGCTAAATACGCCGCTGCCCTGGCCTACACGCAATGGTTAAGCCGCGGCGCCACACCGCCAAAAATAGTCATCACCGGCTACTACAACCCGCTTTCCAATGCCTGCGCCAGTGTAATTCCACAATTCACCCCAGCTGAGCTCACCTGGATTTCCAGTGCCGTTGCCCAAATGAACAACACCCTGCGCAACGCCGCCAGCGGCTACAGCAATGTAACGTTTGCGCCAGTAGACTTCACCGGCCACGACATTTGCTCGGCCAGCCCCTGGGTCCAGGGCCAAAGCGACCCCACACCGTTCCACCCCAATGCAGCCGGCCAGCAAGCAATAGCAACATCTGTCACGCGCGCCCTCGGCTACTAGCGACTATTTAGGCGAGGTTAGGGAGCTATTTTCCGTAGTGTCCGTAAAATACAGTGCCAGCGCGCACAACAGCAACGCCATATCGCGAAAGGTTATGGCAAACAGGCTGAAATTGGACACTACAACACCCGCAAGCGTAGCCGCCACACACAGTGCTGCCCACTTTACGGCACGGCCGCTTGCTAGCCATATGGCCAGTACCAACTCCCACACCGAAAATACGTGCAGCAGTGCCGCGCCATCTACATGGTCGCGCGCTATTTGGGGCAAGTAGCCAATCCATTCGTTAGGGTTAGTAAACGATGAAACGGCCGCATATATAAACATCAGCCCAAGGCCCGCACGCAGTAAAAGCTGCGTGCGGTTTTGGCGCTGGAAGCTAGGTACCGCCATATTATTCGATGGTTATTTTACCCTTGTCGGCAGGGTTGAAGTGGTTATGGAAGCCAAATGTGCCGGTTTGTGTTACGGTAAACGTTTTGGTTTTGCCAGACGCAACTACGCCTACGTTCAGGTCCGGATCGTCGGTGTGCACCGGGTGCGGGTCGGAATTAAACTGCATTTCGCTGGACGATGTGTTCTTGATAGCCACCGTAGCGCCCGCCTTCACGCTTACCGTGGCCGGGCTAAAGCCGCTGTCGGAATAGGTAATTGTGGCGGCCGCCTCTGTTGAATCAGAAGATTCTGAGTCGCCCGCGTTACTGGAATTCGAGCTGTCCGAGCTGGAATTGTCGCTGGTGCTCGACGTTTGAGCCTTCTTATTAGTGG
>DATIIE010000089.1:0-3091 GCA_035479955.1 Saccharimonadales bacterium (SeqCode) | reverse complement strand
TAATGCTGTACCCACGCCGCAGCAGCCGCTGCATCCCTAGATTTTCCACAGGGCCAGAGGGCAGTGTGGTATCATAGGCACTAATGAGGGTGTCTAGAAATGTTTCTATTGCGGTGCAATATGTGCTGGACCAATTGGTGCCGCCCATTATCCGCGACAGCAAATGGTTTATGTACCTGCCCATGAAAGTGGTGCTGAAGCACAACGCCCACGACTTTATGACATTCAAAGACTGGGTGTTTAAGAGCACTGACGAAGAGTTCGGCAACCTGTACGAGCGCACTGGCCTGCCCGAAGAGCTCCAGGGCGACACCGATGTTAACGACGCCTGCATGGCCGAACTGCTCAAAATTATCAAGAAGCGCGATGTACTGGAAGTGGGCTGCGGCCGCGGCTTTCTAGCTGGCAAACTGGCCAAGCAAAACAACGTTACCGGCTGCGACATTATTATCGCCGACTCTGTACGCAAGAAATATCCCGATATAAAATTTGTGGAAGCCAGCATTGAACACTTGCCCTACAAAGACAACAGCTGCGACGTAGTGGTTACGACGCACACCCTGGAGCACGTCAAAGACCTGGCCGCCGCCGTGCGCGAACTGCGCCGAGTAGCCAAAAAAGACCTGATTATTGTGGTGCCCAAGCAGCGCCCGTACAAATACACGTTTAGCCTGCACACCCAGTTCTTCCCATATGACTGGTCGCTACAAGCAGCATTTGGCTTTGACTCAAAAACCACCACCATCCAGGACCTGGGCGGCGACTGGTTATACCACCAGAAAATCAAATAAACCGCGCGGTACCGGGCGCGGTTTATTTTTAGTGTAGCTTTTTACTGCTGCGGAATTTTGTAGAGCACGTAGCGCTTATCTTCGTACACTTTGTCCGGGAACAGGCTGGCAGCGGCATCAATCAAGAACGGGCGCGGCGCCGACAGCTGTTTGTCGATAATCACGTACTTCAGGCCCAACTTCTGCATTTTGGGGATGTCATCGGCCTGCAAGTACACAAAGTCGTATAGCGTTTCAAAGTAAGACGGCGGCGTGTAGCCACTGTAGCCGTTAAAGATGTTGCGGTTGTGGTAGCCAGCCCATAGCACATCTTCGGCGCGCATGACCGGGATGGGCGCGCCCTTGTAATCGTCTACAGAGCGCAAGATTACAATGTCGTCGATTTGCGGATGCTGCTTAATGTACTTGTACACCGCCGGTATTTGCAGGTTGTAGGCGTAGGAGCCAGTGGCCATGTGCACGCGGTGGGCGGGCATCAGCTCCACGATAACCAGCAGCACGACTGCGGCCATTATAATGGCGCGGGCGCGGCCAGAGAGCTTGCTGGAGCGCAAATACGCTGGCAGGAAGGCCAGCAGGCAGCACAGCGCAAACAATGTCAGTACGCTGGCGCGGCCAATGGCGCGGATGAACTCCAGCTGCGGCAGGAATTCGTCCACAGCAAGCCACGGCGCCGGAATCACCAGCGCAGTGCCATCTGCCAGTGAGCTGTAAGAAAAGTGCCCTTTAAATTTGAGCAGCGGGCCAAGTGAAATCACAAACCCAACCAGCGCAATAACACCAAATATGGCAATGTACTTGTAGTTTTGGCGCTCGTCGGTGTGCGCCTTGTTCTTCGACTTGCGCCACTTATACAGGCGCCAGCCGCCCACGCCCACCAGGCCAGCGCCAGTGGCGTACAGCACTAGGCCGTGGTACGAAAAACTATCCAGGTTATAGGCGTTGTGCTGTGCAGCCGGGTGCAGCTTGTAGTACAACTGACCTACCAGCGTGCCGTCGTGCGGAATAAAGTAGTCTGTAACACTCGAGGAATACAGCACTTGGTCGGAAATCTTAAAGGCGGCGTCTTGCTCTTTAGAAAAGCGCGTGTACTCCTTTGCCAGCGGCGCAACTGTGGCCGCCCCCAACACCATAACGCCTAAAATAAGCAGCGCTTTGCGCCACGGCAGCATACGTGTTACCCACATGCCGGCCACTAAAATGCCCAGGGCAAAAATACCAAACACAATTTGGTACCACGAGGCGTAAGCCAGCAGCGCCATGGTCACAAACAGCCCAGCCAAATAGCGCTTCAGCGCAGTATCCAGATACTTGATAATCAACAGCGCAGCCAGCGGCAGCAGCATGATACTCAGGTTTTGCAGGTGGAATACTGCGGCCATGCGGAACGGCGCATAAGCAAAAATAAGCCCGGCCAGTATGGAAACCAGCTCGTTCCCGCGGCTCAAACGCTTGGCTAACAGATACATAAACCAGCCAGCCAGGAAGAAACTGAATATCGTCCAGACGTTATAGGCAAACAGCGGGTTCTGGTTAATAAAGTACAACGGCAGCGTTAATAGCCCGGTAGACAGCTGCGTTTCGGAGTACAGCATGCTGTCTTTGTTAGGGAAGTAAATGTTGCCGTCGGCGTAGTTGGCGCATCCCTGGTGCAAAATACAGTGCCAGTCGCGGGCAATGGTCCAGGCGTTGAACATGGCGTCGCCGCCTTCGCTGTAGGAGCTAATGCGCGTTACAATCGGCCAAAAGAATACCAGCGTAACCAGGGCGATGACAACCGTCCCTTTCCAATGGCGCGCAAAAAATGCTTTTTTGTAGCGAAAGGCTGCCAACAGCCAATCCTTGGTTTTAGTGGCAGCGTTTACCGCGGGTTGGGGGTTAGCGACAGGTACGGCCTTAGCGGCTGCAACAACTTTTGCGGCCTTGGCAGCCGTAACTTTCCCTTTGGCTGGTTTATTTTTCGAAGACATTGAACCGGATGATCTCCCACACCGCTTTTACGCCGTCCTTCATGCCAATCTTTTTGCCTTCTTCTTTGCTGCGGCCGTAATAGGAAATGCCAATTTCGTATACCGGCGCTTTGCTTTTGGCCACGCGGGCGGTTACTTCAGGCTCAAAACCAAAACGTTTGGCTTTCAGGTGCTCGGCAATACCGCGGATTAAGTCGCCGCGGAACATTTTGTAGCAGGTTTCCATGTCGGTGAGGTTCAGGCCGGTAAACAGGTTGGAGAGGCCGGTTAAGAACTTGTTGGCCACCTGGTTGCGGTAGTAAATGATGCGGTGCGGTTCGCCGCCAATGA
>DATIIE010000088.1:0-4322 GCA_035479955.1 Saccharimonadales bacterium (SeqCode) | reverse complement strand
ATGTGCTGCGCGGCTTTGCAACCGGTGGCATTGGTTTTGCGGACGGGCTCCGGGCAGTTAACGGGCATGAGGTTTTGGCAGCCTGGCAGGACCCGCACGCGCCAGTGCTTGATACCGCCAACCCGGACCATTTGAAAGTGGACCCGCACGTAGCGGCTGCTGGCCCCAGGCACCGGACATATAACGAGCAGCTGGATACCATTTACCCCGAAGGCGGCGTAACGCGCATGGCAATGATTTATTCGGTTGGCTGCCCAGCGCGCTTTCTTGGGCTCGACAGTAGGCCGCCAGAGTTAGTGAAAGAAGGCCTCGCATTCAGCAGGCAACAATTGGAACAATTAAATGAGATTGGCAACGGTACGCTCGAGCAAAGCACAGTTGTACCAAGGTTATATATGGTGCGCCGCGATTCGTATGCGGGCATGTGCGGCGTACTGGCAACGGGCGTGTCAATTGTGGCTGGCCTGAAGCAGTAATGTAGCGCGTTTGCCAGCGCAGTGCCGTATAATGAGGCCGATATGGACCTAGCGATTACAGCCGCACTACTAGCGACAATCGGCTTCGCCAGCGGTGACGTGGTCACAGCGTTGCTGGCACGGAAGGTGAGCGGCAGCGCTAGTATGCTACTGCTTACGCTGCTAAAAGTGCTGCTGTATGCACCGTTTGCACTGGTGTTGCATAAAGAATTCGGGCACATTGACGGCTACGTGCTGCTATGGTCGGCAGTGCTTGGCGCGCTGTTTTTCGCTGGATATTGGGGGTTCAACATGGGGCTGCAAACAGCCAAGAATCCGGCATTAGTAGGTGTGGTGGCGGGTTGTTTTCCGGCATCGGCGGCAGTGGTTGGAATTGTATTTTTACACCAGCGCCCGTCGCTCGGCACATTACTGCTGCTGGCACTCGTACTTGTAGGCGTAGTGCTTATCGGGCTGCCGCAGAACTGGCGCCGGTCGCTGCAGTTGGACAAAGGTATGGTGTTTTCGCTGCTTCCGCTGGTGTGCTGGGGCGTATTTGGCATGCTGTTGCACAAGCCGGTGACACACCTGGCAACCGCGCATGCCTGGTTCGTGGCGCAAACACTGGTGGCTGTAACTATGGCGGTGCTGGCGCTACTGCTATATAACCGGCGTTCGGTAAGCATTGTGCGCGAAACGCACCGCAAAAAAGCATGGAACTTCGTGTTATGGGCGGGCCTTATCCTGGGTGTGGCAGAAGCGCTGCAGGCGTATTCGCTGGGCAGCGGCCAGAACCTCATTATTATTGAGGCGCTGCTTGGTTCATACCCGGCCGCTTACTTCCTGATGGCATACCGGGTGTTCCGCGAGCCGCTGCGCCGGCCGCAGTGGGCTGGTATTGTATTAGTAGTTATTACAATTGCATTATTGAGTACAGGAGGCACATCATGATTGTTTATTACACCGACGGCAGCTGCGAGCCCAACCCGGGCACCGGTGGTTTTGCCGTTATCCGCGATATGAAGGTACAGGTGCTGGGCGGCGACCACAACACCACTAATATCCGTATGGAAGGCGCGGCCATTATTGCCGCGCTAAAGGACGCGAATGGCGAAGAAGCTGAAATTTACACCGACAGCGAATTTTGGATTAACGTTATCACCAAGTGGTCTATGGCTTGGGAAAAGAACGGCTGGAAGAAAAAAGGCGGTGAAATTAAGAACCTCGACATCGTGAAAGAGGTATGCCCGCTGTACCGGAACTCTAACGCAGTGCTGGTGTGGGTACGCGGCCACAACAACGACCCAGGCAACGAATTGGCCGACCAATGGGCCAACGAAGCACGTTTACAACAAGTAGCGAAGCGCTAGGGAGCACTACGTGACGGAGCGTTGGCAGCAGTAAAACAGTAGATTATTCCATGTAGTGGCGATTACAGCAGCTTTTTGCGCTAACGTCAGGTAGAATGTGCATATGTCTGAAAATGAAAACCCAACAGCAGAACCCGCAGCCGAGGCTGTCGCCGAACCACAGGTGGAAGTGCCAGAAGCCGAAATTATACAAGATGTGAAGCCGGTCGCACCGCAAGCCGCTGAGGCTGGCGAAGCTGAAGCTGAAACTGCTGGCGAAGAAGAGTCTCAAGCGCCCAAAACACCTAAAGCAGAGCAGCCTTTTAAGCCCGCAAAGCCAAAAGACGTCCTGGCCGACGACCCAGACTACGTTGCCAGCGATGTGTTCGCCTGGGCTAACAACCTTTTCGAGTACAAAGAAGAGCTTACCGTTGAACTGTTTTGGATCAACAAAAACAATGTGGTGTACCGCACCAAAACCGCGCCTGAGCTGGACAAGCAGTTGCAGCCACTGTTCCTGGACAACACCCTAGAGCAGGTGCTGGACGGCGCCGAAAACGGCATTGTTGTGCGCGACTTTACCGACGGTGAAGGTGAATCCGGCGTACTGCAGCGCATTCCGTGGAAGCGCGTGGAGAAACTGAAAGAAGTTATGCACTGGGTGCGTACCCAAGAGAGTGAAATTGAAATGTTTACCGAGGAAGAGCACGACCTCAAGCGCATCAAAGGCGCTATGGCGCGCATCTCCCATCCTAAGCTGAAAGAGCCGTTTTACATGTTTAAGGCGCTTTCCGGCGGGCAAATGCTGAAGGGTGACGGCACCTGGATGGTGGCAGGCAAGCTGTTTAAACCATTCCAGGCGGCGGCGCTGAAAATTCCAGTGGAAGCCCACATGCTGGTATTAGAGCACGACCTATATGTATTTAACGAAGCAAAACTAGACCGCTTGTTCGGCTTTGACGCCAAGAAAAACGCCTTGGCCAACAAAAAGGTCGCCGAAATCGAGGCGCACTACCAGCTTAGCTTTGCCGACGGCATTACGCTGCAATCTGCGGTAGAAGGCAACAAGGCTATTATCAACAAACTGCAGAAGCTGGAGGTGGGTGACCTCACCCAGGAGCAGCTCATTGACCACGCCGAAGAAATTGGCGTAGACCTTATGGTAGACGAAGCCGGCGCCATCATTATTATGAACCCGAAAGACCTCAATAAATTTGTGAACCTTTTGAACGATGATTACATGGAATCGAACCTCACTGGCATCCGCTACGAGGTAATTAAGAAGCGCCCGCTGCGGCCAACGTCTTCCGAAGACGAAATGCCTGTAGGTCTCGTGTAAGTGAGCGCACCAGAGGCAGCCCGGGCACAGTTTGAATATATGGCCCAGGGTGCCGAAGTGCCTTTTGTCCATATTCCCGTGGGCCAATTAGAGGGATGGATCCAAGCGACTGAAGGGGAGCATTTACTCGCGCACCGTGAAATTGATATGGCGTGGTTACGCATGGAGACGGCCATGACCATTGTGTCCCGCAGGCGCGCCGGCCTTGAAGGCGATACGGAACTGGCGCCAGAAGCACTGCTCGACTCTGCGCAAGACCGTTTGGACAAAGTGGGGTTGCAAAACGCCAATGACCCTGTGGTGCGCTCCCGTGCTATTTTAGCGTCAGGATCTGTTGGGCTATATCGTTCGGCGGTGCGCTCCCTGCCGGCGAGCGCTGAGGATACAGAGATAACAACTATAGATATAGGCGCAGCGTATGCAAAACAAATAGAAGCTGCTGAATTGTTAATGCGTGCGGCCACGCGGCGAAGGGGCAGCGTGCCGCTGCATGACCTGCATGTTCAGACTACGCTACTGTCGCTCAACGCCGAGACAACTACTACCGAACTTATAGCAATGCCGCTGCCGTCGCGCCTCCAGGAAGAAGGCGACGTGCGGAGCGTAGACATACTGGTGTGGGACGTCAGTGATGCCCGTAAGTCCTCGGGTTTGTACGCTGCACGCGTATCCGCGGGCGAAAGCGCATTGGTTGCAGGCCATGTTGTGTTTGGGTCAAACTTGCTAAAGAATGACGGCTATCCTTCGGAGATTGGCCAGGGCACACTCCAGGCTATGATCGAACAATACCACCGGCGGAATATGCGGCGATCCCATGAGCGCGTGCGCCATTTAGATAGCGTTTTGGTAGCGCACGCCAGGCATTTTATGGATCAGATTACATGCACTGAAGCATTGTCCTTTGAAACCGACCCGATAAACGGGCTGAGTGAAGCGCGGCAGTGGTACCACGGTATATCTCCGCTGCGCAATTTAACAGAGCGGGACAGCACAGCGCTAGAGCAGTGCATAAATCCATTCGAAAATGCATACTGGGCGCGCGAATTGTCGCCGGAAGATATTATGACGCTGGCCTGGCTGCGTGTGGAAATGGGGAATATTTTCCAGCGGACGGATGAACCCGCGCATGCTGAAGACCTATTTACCGCCATAGAAGAACGTACCGCAGAGCAGCAGGAC
>DATIIE010000087.1:0-1616 GCA_035479955.1 Saccharimonadales bacterium (SeqCode) | reverse complement strand
TCGCCCATCGTGATAAATACGGGAACCGTAATGCCGGTAGTGGCAGCGAGCACCTGTTCGAAGGTGCCTGGGTCAAGTTCGCCGGTGGTGCCGGTTTGCTTGATTTGCTCATCTTTTGTAATTACTGCGGGGTCAACATTGCTGTTAAAAAAGAACTGTGCACGCGTGCCGGGCAGGGTTGTAAGGTAGGTGTTATTCAGGCCGGAGTTGGCAAACTGCGGGTCCAGCGAAGCCGGGTACAGTGCTGCTGAAAATGCCGCCAAGGTAGTGGGCGAACTGTCGTGCATAAAGCCAGAGATAATAACACCGTCTACATCGTGGTAAGTACCGGCTTCATACCCGACAGATGCAGCGCCAAACGAGTGCCCGACCGCTATAATTTTGTGGAACGCGTTGCCGCCAATAGCGCCGCTGCGCAATTTCTGGACAATTTGGTGTATCACATATCCGCTGGAAATGGTCGTTACCGAGTTGCCGTCTGCCGGATGGCTGCTGGCGCCGTCGCCAATGCGGTCGATTGCCAGTGTGGCGTAGCCGTCGTCGGTTGCCGAACGCACGTAGGAGTTTTGCGGTGTTTGCGGCCAGTCCCAGTAGCGGTGGTCGTAAGTAAGGCCGTGCACCAGCAGCTGCATGGTTTTGCCTTTCAGCTGGCCTTTGGCGCACAATTGCCCGGCAACGGTGTACGGTGTTGGGTCAGTGGGCGACAGGGTGACGCTTATTGGTGCCACTTGTTGGCACGTCAGTTTGTTGCTGTTTATTGCGGCCGCAGTCGCCGCCTGCGCAGACACAGCTTGCGCCCCCACGGTAACCGCCAAAACCACTGCCATTGCCGCTAACCAGATTTTTCCAAAAGTACGTCGTGTAGTCATAACCACCCTTTTTGTCGTTAGTAATTGTGAAAGAGTAGCCGAGCTAGCCCTGGCTGGTCTGTGGGAATTATGACTGCGGGCGCCGCCTGTGGGCTACATCTTTGTTTAGCTTTCGCAGCGTTGGAACTGGGTGACTGTCCAGCCGTATCCCTGTTTGGACAGAATAAAGTTATATGACCCAAATTTGTCTGGGTAGCGGTCGCTGCCCGTGACTTTGTCGTTGCTGTAGGTGGCAACTTGTACGTCTACGTGCGTACCGGCAGGGACATCCACAAGGTGCGAGATGGCGCCAATTTCAACCTTATCGCGTTCGTTAGCCGGCAATGTTATTGCTTTGTTGGCGGTAAGGCAGGCGCCCACGGATGGCGCGCTCTTGGCCTTGGCGTAATTGGGCGCGGTCAGCGCTGCCGCCGGAGACTGTTTCAGGTTGTACGTAATAAAGCCAACGACAAGCACCACAACAAGTGCTGCGCCGGTAAAAAGTAAGTTTCGCTTATGCATACCAGCAGTATACGTTACACTGGCGCTTAGGAAAAATCATTCGCTTCCTGACTCTGTCCACCACGCAGACTTTGGATAGGCACTGGCTCGTATTGGCACAATTTCCCCCATTTTAGGCGTCATAACTTCAGTGTGGGACGGCTGCGCAGCAGCGCGGATGCGCTCAACTGAATCGATCCAGGAGTGGAGTGCCAGGGCAAACGCTCCCCAGTGCAGGGGCATAAGGCGCTTGCCGCGCAAATCCTG
>DATIIE010000086.1:0-4077 GCA_035479955.1 Saccharimonadales bacterium (SeqCode) | reverse complement strand
CTATTAAATTATGAAGCAGTTTTTAAAACAGAACTCGTTATCTATTGTTCTTTTTGGGTTTTTCCTTGTGTTTTTGCTAGCGCTGTCGGTAACTGGCTACTTGCACGAAAATGAAGAGATGGCGGCGCATGCCCAACCCGCTGTAACGTATGTGGAATACATAACCAGTGGCGGCTTTGTAGAGGCAGTATTTGAGAACTGGGAAAGCGAATTTTTGCAGATGGGCGCGCTGGTAGTGCTAACTATTTGGCTAGTGCAGAAGGGGTCTGCTGACTCTA
Source organism: Saccharimonadales bacterium (SeqCode) (assembly GCA_035479955.1). Taxonomy (GTDB): domain Bacteria; phylum Patescibacteriota; class Saccharimonadia; order Saccharimonadales; family UBA4665; genus PMNU01. The sequence continues at coordinate 3,799 of DATIIE010000086.1, read as the reverse complement.
AAAAGCTGCGTGGCAAAGACGACGTAGACACGTCCTCGCGCTATTCTATTATCTATGCCAGCAGTTGGGCAAACCGCAAGAAGGCGGCGGGCAAGGCGCTGTACGCCAACTCTTTATCACTGGCGTTATTTGGCTTGTTCTTTGTGTCCTTAATTTTGCATGCCATTGGCGGTACGGCTGCCGCTAACCAGGAGGCGGTGCTGCACCACCAGGAAACAATGGGCGTGCTGGAATACGTGCGCTCCTCGCAATTCTGGTTTGAGTCGTTCCAAAACTGGCAAAGTGAATTCCTGGCGGTTGGCGCGCTACTAGTGCTTTCGATATTTTTGCGGCAACGCGGTTCGCCGGAATCGAAGCCAATCGGGGAACCGAACAAGGCGACGGGATCATCTAAATAGGTTAGTATAGCTGCAAGCCCCCTATACATGGGCGCAGAGCGCTAATTAGGAAAATACCATGAAGATACTCATTACCGGCAGCAATGGCGTGATCGGCAATGTGCTGAAGCAAGGCTTGCCGCACGACATAACGCACTACGACCTCCCTGATTTTGACGTGCATGACTACCCCCAATTAGTGAGCCGGGCCAAAGGCCACGACGCCATAGTGCATCTGGCTTGGGATACGGCTACCGATAATTGGAAGAGCGACTACTTAAACCCGAACAATGCCTTAAAAACAGCAAACATTTACCGGGCGGCGGTTGAAGCTGGAGTGAGGCGCGTAATTATGGCTAGTTCGGTCCACGCTGATAAGTTTGAGGGCCGGACAATCGATGGCTTGCTTAAGCCATATGACCTTCCGCTCCCAGACAGTCCTTACGGTGCTGGCAAGGTGCTGATGGAATCCCTGGGGCGTTACTACTCCGACGCTAAGGATTTAGGAGTGGTGTGCGTGCGTTTCGGCGCGGTCAACCGTGCTAACGTAGCGCCGGAAGCTCCAGAATCTGAGCGCCAGGTATGGTTGAGCCATCGTGACTGTTCCGCACTGATAACCAGCTATCTTGAGGCGCCCAGCATTCCCAATAACTTTGAAATAGTGTATGGCGTATCTGATAATGCGGGCCGCATCCACGACATCCAAAACTCAGTGGGTTGGCAGCCGCAGGACGGCGCCCAGCCGCTAGTCCACCGGCCAAAGCAGTAGCATCCGCGGCATAGCAGCGGATTTTTCCACATACCCTGCTTGCCTCTGTTAAACCTGAAGGCTAGCTGGGTCATTCTATAATTTTTCTAACATCCCGCGGGCGTGTTCGCTCTTATAGTTAAGAATTGTTACTTAACTATAAGGAGCTAAGCGTATGCAACAAATTGTAGCAAGACATTTTAAGCGGAGGCCGCTGTATGTGGTGCTGTCTGGTTTGGCAGCGGCCACACTGTGCATCATGCCAGTAGCGGCTTCCGCAGCAACAGCAGCAGCCGGCCAGAAAGAATCTGACGAATTTGCCGCCGCGGCACAAGAGTTTAACGTACCAAAAGAAGTATTATTATCCACATCCTACAACCTTACCCGCGGAGAAATGAACGAGGGTGAGATGAGTGTAGACGGCGGTTACGGCCCTATGGACCTCCGCACAAACGTTGCAGTAACAGACGGCCGGGGTGACCCAAGTCGCCCCATCCCGCAAGGCAAAATGACAACCCATGAAGATACGCTGGGCCAGGCAGCAAAACTATTGAATGTTTCCCCGGACACGCTGAAGAATGACCGCACGCAGAACATCCGCGGTGGCGCAGCAGTGCTCGCTGAGTCAGCCAAGCAGCTGAACAATGGCAAGCTGCCGTCCAACATGGACGATTGGTACGCCGCAGTTGCAAAGTTTAGCGGCTCCAAAGACGTTAACAATGCCACCGACTTTGCCGACAATGTATACGGCACTGTAAAGAACGGCATGAACACCCGCACGGTTGACGGCCAAACGCTGCAAAGCAAATCAACCGGCCACAACTTCCGCGGCGACCGCGGCAAGGTGAAGAGGATGGGCCTGCGCGATAATTCCGCGCAGAAAACTACCAGCAACGGTACGGAATGCCCCAGCAACCTCAATTGCCGCTTTGTGCCTGCAGGGTACGCTGCCAACTCCAGCGACCCCACCGACTACGGTAACTACGACCACAGCAACCGCCCCAAGGACATGGGCATTAAGTACATTGTCGTCCACGACACCGAAGGCTCGTACACTAGCGCTATCTCGCACTTCCAGGACACTTCGGCTTACGTGAGCGCTAACTATGTTATCCGCTCCAGCGACGGCGCTGTAACCCAAATGGTCAAGAACCAGGACACCGCCTGGCACGCTGGCGACTGGTACATGAACATGCACTCCATTGGTATTGAGCACGAAGGCACTGCCCGCGCCGGCAGCACGTGGTACACCGAAGCGATGTACAAGTCTTCTGCCGACTTGGTGCGCTACCTGGCCAAGAAGTACAACATACCTATGGACCGCCAGCACATTTTGGGCCACGATAATATCCCTGGCCTTACTGACGCCAATGTTGTAGCCAACCACTACGACCCCGGCCCCTACTGGGACTGGAACCACTACATGGATCTTTTGCAGAACAAGCCCGCCGGCACTAACGCCCGCGAGCAGGCAACAACCATGAGCGACTCGCAAGGCCAGGGCAACACCAGCCACCAGCCCGAGAGTAAAGTGGTAACAATTAGCCCCAAGATGTCCGAAAACGAGCAAACCGTGCGCAACTGTAATGCCAGCCACGTTTGCACAGATTTAACCGGCCCGTCTAACTTCGTATTCCTGCACACTGCAGCCAGCGAAGCCTCGCCGCTTATCACGGACAAACTTATCCATTCCGACCTCTCGCCAGGAACAAATAAGATCGACGACTGGAGTGCGAAAGCCAGCACCGGCCAGAAGTACGTTTTGGCAGACCAAAACGGCGACTGGACAGCTGTATGGCAAGGCGGCCAGAAAGCCTGGTTCTACAACCCGGCCAGCCAGCCCACCGCAGTCATCGGCCACGGTCAGACTATTAAGCTGAAGCAAGGGCTTACCTCTGCGTCCATCTATGGTGGCGCATACCCAGAGGCATCGGTATACCCAGCCGGTGTGAATGGCCCTGCACAGCCGGAGCTCTCATACAAGCTGACCGCGGGCCAGGAATACGTTAGTGACGGCATTGTGCCCACCGACTATTTCTACGACCGCACCATCGACTCCAGCGCCCCTTACGACCACAAGGTCTTCAAGGGCAACGACAAATTTGTAAAGATTTGGTATAACCACCGCGTGATGTTCGTCCGTGCCAGCGACGTCGTCACCCGCACGAACTAAGTTTCGTAAATCTTACGGCATCATTTCAACGGCCTCGCTCTCCAGCGGGGCCGTTTGCCATGTTTGGGTTACAACGGGTCGTCGCCGCCAAGCCGCATGCGCATGGCAAACAGGCGCAAAAACACCACAATGCAGTGGGATAAAATGGTGACCATAAGTGCCAGCTGGCATAACTCACCAATAGTTTTACCCGCCGACAGGCTGCCCAGCACTGCTTTTGGCGCCAGCGCGCTTAGTTGGTCCAAGATGGTTTGCAGCGCCAGCATCAGCAGCGGGGCGCACACAATTATTACTGCGGCGCGCCACAGCACGGACACAAAAAATGACGAAATCGCCGGGTGGCGGATGATGCCTTCGGCCGTCTGCTGGATGTCGTGCTCGGCACTGCGCAGGTTGCGGAACAGCATCAATATGTACTCAATAACAAAGTAGGTAGCCAGGCCAGCTACGGCCCACGCCCCCAAAAACAGCAGTTTGTTCAGCGTTATGTTCGTGAACACC
>DATIIE010000085.1:0-23779 GCA_035479955.1 Saccharimonadales bacterium (SeqCode) | reverse complement strand
CTTTCTTCCACCTTTTCTTTAGGCGCTATCCGCGGTCGCAACGCGGTTAATTTCTGCGAGCGTTGTTCGCCCTGCGAGAGCTTTCAGATAGCCATCTTCGCGCATGGTTACCATGCCCTGTTCCTCTGCTGCCTTCTGGATTTCGGCACTGGTCGCATGCTTGAGTATCAGCTCTTGGATCGGTTCCGAGATGTTAAACACCTCGTAGATACCCATACGACCCTTGTACCCACCGGGCGCATCGGGGCTATCTTTGCCCTTGGTTAAAGTATAAGCGGTTTGGGCGGCTAGTGGCAAGGTTTCGTAGCCAAGATCGGCCGCGAATTTTTCCACGTCATCTTTGGTTTTCGGCAGCAAGTGCCCGAGTGTCTTGTGGATAGCTTCCACTTCCACTTTGGTAGACTCGTATGTTTCTTTGTCTTTGGCAATGCGGCGCACCAGGCGCTGGCCAATAACTGTGCGCACGGTGCTGGCGATAAGGAACGGTTCAATGCCCATGTCCAGCAAACGCGGCAAAATGCCGGCGGCGCTGTTGGTGTGCAGCGTGCTGAATACAAGGTGGCCGGTAAGGGCGGCCTGCACGGCAAGCTCGGCAGTTTCTTTGTCGCGGATCTCACCAACCATGACTACATCGGGGTCCTGGCGCAAGATGCTGCGCAGGCCGCTGGCAAACGTTAGGCCAACGTCGGCGTTCACCTGGATCTGGTTAATGCCCGGCATTTTGTATTCAACCGGGTCTTCCAGGGTAACAATGTTAATGGCGTCGCTTTTCACCTCTTGCAGCAGTGCGTACAAACTGGTGGACTTACCAGAACCGGTTGGGCCGGAGGTAAGGATCATGCCGTTGCTACCCTTAATGCCTTCACGGATGGTACGCAGTGCGCGGCCATAGTAACCCATGTCTTCCAGCTTCAGGCTGGTGCCGCTCTTGTCCAGCAAACGGATAACCACTTGCTCGCCCCACACTGTCGGGCTAATGGCGATACGCAGGTCAATGTCTTTGCCGCTGGTGCTCACAGTAAATTCACCGTCCTGCGGGATGCGGTGTTCATCAATTTTCAGGTTAGCCAGAATTTTGATGCGCGACACCAGTGGCGGTTCGGTGCTTTTTGGCAGGCGCAAAATTTCACGCAAAATGCCGTCGATGCGGCAGCGGATTTTTAACGAGTCCTGCAACGGTTCAATGTGCACGTCGCTGGCGCCGTTCTTGGCGGCGTAATCCAAAATAGTGCTGAGCGCCTTGCTGATTGGCGAGTCCTGCACAATAGTCTTGATAGTAGTTGCCTGCTGCGGCTTGCCGTCAGGGCCAGGTGCGCCGGGGGCTCCAGGGCCGCCTGGTGCTGCCACTGCGCCAGCAACTGCAGCCAAATCCGGGTTATTGCCAATAGCGCCCATGTCGCTTACCATTTGCTTCGACAAGCTGGCCTGGTACTGGTGCAGCACCTGGCGGATGCCAGCTTCGCTGGCGGCATACACCTTTAGCGGGCGGCCAATCTTGTTACTTAAAAAGTCTACGGCCTGCACGTTGTCGGCGTCCAGCATGGCCACAACCAGGCGGTTTTGCATTTCGCCTAAGGGCACGGCCATGTAGCGCTCGGCAACATCTTCGGGCAGCAGCTCCAGAATTTCGGGTTCAATGCGGGCATTGCTGAGGTTTACGTATGGGACTTTCGTAGCTTGGGCAATCGCTTTCGTAAGTGATTCGTCTGTAACTTTCGCTTCAGTACTCAGCAAAGCCAAAATAGGCTTTCCCTCTTTGGAAGCCTTTTCTTTTAGCTGCTTCATTTGGTCGGCGGTTACTGCGCCGGCGGTAACCAAATTATCTTCGACCTGCTTTTGGGCGGCAGTGGATAAAACGCTCATGTCCTGCCTGCTTTACCGTTATTGTGTACCGCTATTGAAAGGGTTCTGGTTATTGCTGTCCCCAATTTTGATTGGCTGTGTGGGGTTAGTAGCCTCGGAGTTGAAATACTTGGAAGGAGGCGCCGGGAAGCTAGCGCTGATAGCGTCAACCGTTTCGGCGGATTGCTTGTTCTTGGCCGACGAGAATAAGAAGTTAGACGCCAGCAGCGATACAACCGCGCCAACAAAAGCCATAACCAGCACTAATGCCCAGTCTTTTTGCTTCATTTCACTTCCTCACTCTTAATATTAAGTGTCTTGCCCGGCTGGTAGTACGTCTGCGCGTTGATGGCGGCGGTCATAGCACCTTCATCACCCGACAGCTCTAAGGTAAGCACCTGGAATGGGCGGATAGAACGCTGGAATACGTCGGTCAGCGACTGCACCGATTGGTACGAGCCGGCAACGTCAATTTCAAATGGCATGGCCACGGCTTGTGGGCTGGGGCTGCTTTGGTTGGCGCCTTCAGTTGCCTCTTGGTCAATGCCGGTAATACCCAGAATGTTCAGACTTTGGCTGCTAATAAGCTTTTCCAGGCTGGTGGTAAGCGCCGGGAAGTCGTAGTAGCTGGGCAGCGAGTCTAAAATAAGCGTGGCATTGTCGCCGTCTTCTTCACCGTCGCCATCGGCGTTGCCGCCAATAACGTTCGGGTTTTCGGCAACAAAGCTGTTGTATGAAGCCTGCAAGCTGTCGCGGGCCTGGAGGTCGGTCTTCAACTGGGTAAGCGCCTTCTTCTTGGCGGTAATAACGCGGTTCTGGTAAGACATTTGGCTGATCAGCGACTTGCCTGCAACCAACCCGAATACCAGTATGAATGCGGCTGCGGTAGTAGCGATAACCATGCTGCTGTTGGCCTTACTAATAAGGGCGCGCTTCGTAAATGCGGTTGTTCGTGCCATATTACTGACCCCCTTCGTTCTTGAAGAGTACGCCTGTGCGGGTGCTGATATTTGGCACCGTCAGCGCTACTTCAGATTTTTCGCTAAACAATACCGGGTCGAAGGTGGCGTCCAGGGTGTAGGTAGCGCTTTTAGCGTCGCGGCCAAAGGTGCTCAGCACAACAGCGCTAAACGCCTTGGTGTTGGTTTTGGGCGCGGCTTCGGTAGTGTACGTGGCAAACTTGAGGGCGTCGGCAAAGGTGTTAATAGTGTTGAGCGAATTTGCGCTGCCGGTAACGGTAATGGTGTTCTTGGAAAAGTCCACGTTCAGGCGCGAAATACTTGCCGACGTTGGTGTCAGCTGCGTGACATATTTGTACAAACGGTTCACCGCCGGCTTGCCATCGTGCAAGGCGTTCAACGAGGTCAGCTGGTTTTGCACAGTAAGCATGCGGTCCAGGTTCTTAGTATTTTTCAGTTCGGCGCTGCTGGTTTTAATGTCACGCGACAGGTCGGCAATGTTCTTCTTCTGCAAACCAAACACGATGGAAAGAAGTACCACCAGTAACGTAACCGAGAAAATAATAACCATGGTAGAGCCAAGCATTACCAAATGCTTCTGGCGGCGCGCCTTCAGGTACTGGATTTTGATGTCAGGCAAAAGGTTAAACTGGATCATACTACTCTGCCCTCTCCGCAAGCCCCGCGGCTACGCCAAAGTGGTTGCTTACTGCCAGCAGTTCGTTCTGGCGCTCTGGTGCGAACGATACATTGCGCCAGGCGTTGCCAATTTCCACTTCCAAAGCAAACTTGTTTGCCAGGTATAGCGGGAATTCCGGCAGTGCCGAGGCGCCGCCTGTTACCACAATGCGGGTTACCGGCGACTCAACGTAACGGCTTTGGAAGAATTTGATAGACTTGTCGATTTCGGTAGTCAGCAGATCTACGGTGCTGATAATGGCGTCGTAAATGCGGCCCTCTAATTTGTCGCGCGACAGGCCAAACTTAAATACGAACTGACGGGCCTGCTTGTCGTCGATGTTCAGGTTCTGGGCGGCAGCGCGCACAATGGCCTCTGCCCCGGTAGGGATAGAACGCGTTAAGCGCGGTGCGCCGTTCATGGTTACTACGAGGTCGGTGCTCTTGCTGCCAATGTCCAGGACCATTTGGGGCTGCGGCACGTCGCCGCTAATAAGCGCGCGGGTAAGCGCCAGGTTGTCTGGCTCAAATGCCACAACGTCCAGGCCAATAGACTCTAAAAGGTCGAGGCGCTGCTCTACAAAGTCGTTTTCGACGCTGGAAAGCAATACTTCTACCTTGGTTTTGTCTTTTGGCGAGTCGCCAATAACCGCCCAGTCAATTTTGGACTTTTCCAAAGGCGTGGGGATAAGCGAATCTGCCTGGTAACGGATTGCCTTGGCCAGTTCGTTAGCTGGCAAACGGTCAAAGTCGACAACTGCGGTAAACACGCGCTGCGACGGTACGCCGACAGCTACGTTGTGGGTGCTAAGGTGCGCTTGGTCAATTAACTCTTTGATAACTTGCGCCAGGTGCTGTTGGTCAGTTTTAGAATCGCTCAGCACAATTTTGCTGTCGACAGGAACATAGGCGTACCGCACCAGTGATTTCACTGGGCCGCTACCTCTTAACTGCACCACACGGATGGCAGTCGTTCCAATATCTAGACCGAAGAAAGACGATACGCCGCTTAGTAGACTCATTTGAGCTCAATTATACAGAAGCGTAAGCGCAATGCGCAAGCTGCATTGCATGCTTTTTGTACAAAACTGTGGGTAACTGCCGCAGGTGTATGTAATCTGTTGTAATAGCTGGAAGCGTGGCTTACAGAATTGGGGGCAAACTGGTGATAGAGTCGTATTTTGCTTGAGATGCAGCGTTCGGGGGCGAAACCATCCATACCGCAGGCGTGTAATTGAAGACTTCAGCTTGGTTGGCGCTGCTGCTTGCCTCGCCTGTTGCCGACTGTTTTACCGTGCCTTTGGTACGCAGCAGCTGTACTTGCTTGGCAATGAACGCGCCGTTCACCGTCAGCTTGTTGCTGCACGGCACGTTAAATGTGCCGCTGGTGTTTACCGTGTACGGGGTCGCCAGGTTGGTGCAAGTGTAAATGGTGCCCGTTCCTGGGGTGGCGTTGGCCTGCGCAACGTACATGCCATCCAGCTGCGTCACACCCTTGTCTATGTAGATGTTACCGCTCACAACCAGTTGGAACATCGGCATGCTGGTGAGGTTCCAGCTGCCGGGGTATGTAATGTTCCCGCCAATAGTAACGTCGCCGTTCACATACAATACCGTGCGCTGGTTAGGGTTGATGTTGCCGTTAATTGTTATGGGGCCGCTCGCCGTGTACGTGCCTGTGCCCAGGGAGGACACATTGCCGCCGCCAAAGCTCGCGCCGCCCTTCATGGCGTAGAAGTCGGTCATGCATGGCAGTGAGCCAAAATTGCCGCCGAATGTATCCCCGGTTGCGCCGGTGTTCGAGAATGCCAAGCCGCTTGGTGTGGTTGCCGTCCCTGCTGCGTTACCCATGTTCGTAGAGAAATCGTAAATTTTGTCCATGGCCAGTGCTGCGTAGCGCGTGCCTGCCCCAGCGTATGAGGTAAGGTCTTTGCTCCAGCTCACCAAACCGGCGTGCGATGTTGCAGTACAAGCGTTGGATTGCGGGTTGCCGGCAGATACATCACCGCCGTACACACGGAAATATGGCCTGCTAGAAACATACACGCACACTTCTACCGCAGACGTGCCGCCAGACGGCGTAGACGGGCTTACTATAAGCGACCTGCACACCGAGGTGTCGTTAGGTGCGCTGGCAATTGTTTCCGTGCCTAATGTGCTCGCGCCCGCCGGGAAGCTGCTTTTACAGGTTACCCCTGGCGGTGTCGGCCCAGTAGTTTCAGGTGCGGGCACTGCTTTCCAGCCACTACTGTTGTTGGCGTGCGCCTGGCAGCTAACACCAGTGGCGGTGTCGGCTTTGCTGTTATTAACCCGGTATGTAAATGTAATGGGGTCGCCCGCCTGCACGTATGTGCCGCTGGTGAGCGGAGTTGCGCCAGATGTCGCCGTAATGCTAGAAGTAAGCGCCCATTCGTCTGGGGCCGCAGTGAGCGGTTTGATAGTACCGATTGGGTTCATACACGGCCGGCGGATTTTCCACAGCAACCCGCCTGCTTTGTTGTAAATCATAATGTGGTCGTAGCGCACGCCAGTGTCGTTACACTGCGGCGTATTGGAGTCATTAATAATGTACGGGGCAATGTCGTGGTAGGTGTTCTGGTAATAGGTGTTGAAGTCGCCGCAGTGCATGTAGTCGCTGTGGAACCATTCGATACGGCCGTTCGAACCGGTCGACACAGTGCCATTCTGGCTGGTATTGCCATACGATTTCAAACGGTCCTCAAACTCCTTGAACTGGGCAGCGGTAATGCCTTTACAGGTGCCAAGTGCACACGGCGGCGATGGCAATGCCACGCCAATCATTTCACGCACGACAAATACAGCGCCGGTAACTTTCTGGACGTCGCCGGATTTGTAGTCGTTCTCAATAAGGTTAATGAAGTCCTGTACGTTGTTTACGCCAGCAGGCACACCTGCGTCACGCACTTGGTCGCCGTGGTCTTCAAATTTGTTATAGAAATAGCCGCACCAGCGGTAGCGGCCAAACATAATAGATGGCGGGTCACACCCGGCAGCGGCGGCGTTGTTCGAAAATGCCGGAAGCGCAGCGCCAAGGCTGGCGCCCACAATAACCGCCATGGCAAAAATATTTACTAGTTTGCTGATTTTCATTGTTGCCCCTGCCCCTGTTGTAGTTCATCGATGGTAGCCTGGATTGCTGTTGCGTCAGAACCATACTGGCTCTTGTGGCCTTGGGCATATTTCAAAGCGATTTGGTATTGGGCAATGGCCTTTTGGTTGTCGCCAAGGCGCTGGTAAATGTTGGCGAGCGTGTACGCGTCGCCGTTGATACTGCCAGCGTCAACCTGGTGGCGCAGCTCATAAAAATGCACGGCGTCAGTTAGCTGGTTAGCGCCCGCAGCAGCTAATGCCGCGGCCTGGTACACGTGCGCCTTTTGCTTTTTGCTGGTGGCTTGGGTGTCCATGTTACGCACAATGTTCAGGGCGTTTACGAAGTCGCCTTTGTCGTAGGCCGCCTCAGACTGGGCAATTGCCATATCAACTTTAGAAGCTTTGTCTTTGTGGGCGCTCCAATAATGCCAGCCTACTAAGCCAACAATAATAAGTACCGCTGCGGCAATGCCGCCGGCTATAACAAGAGTACGCGGATTTAACTTCAACCTTCCACGGCCACTGCTAGAACTTGGTTGTCCAACTACTGCTTCCATAGCGCTTACGTTAATAGTACCTTACCGGCGCGCATATGTTAATAGACGTTTCCCGCATAATCAAGGTTATTCTTTGGGCTGCTGTGGCTTACGCGTGCCCAGGAAAATGCCCAACAGGCCCAGCGCCACTCCGGCGTAGGCAATCGTTTTGGCGTGGGTAGCGTCAGCTTTGGCAGTGGCCGCGTCCTGTTGGGCGCGCGAGGCGTCAGCGTCGCCCGCCAGCTCGGCAACAACATCGGTTACGGAGTATGGCCCCTTGGTAGCGCTGTCGTCATCACTTTCAGCAGACGACGGTTTTTGGTCCCAGCTAACAACCGTGCCGTCTTCATATGTTTGGTACGCTTTCCATTGCAGCTCTGCGGCTTTGGCTGGCACCTTTGCGCTAAACGTAAACTCATCGCGCTGGCCAGATGGAATGCTGCCGCCGGACCACATAATGTCGGTTACCACCGCCTCTTCCCCGCTGCCGCTCTTTACGGTGTTAATTTCCCAACCGGTGTGCACGGTGGGGGATACAAATTGCAACCCGCCAGGCACCTTCAGCTCTAACTTAGTGACCGCGCTGTCGCGCTCGTTTGGTACGCCCACGGTAAATGTCTGAAATTTCGCGGTCTGCACTTCCGCCGGCTGTACCACCACATGCGCCGCCGCTGTCGCGCTCAAAAATACTGAAACGAGCCCTGTTACCGCTGCACCTGCAATTGCTTTGTGTACTCTCATCATCTCCCCCTCTACCGTTTAAAAATTGAATGTGCCGCAATGCCGCGGCGGTTGTTGATACCTGCAATTATAACCACAGCCAGTGCGCAGGCAGCGGCTACAAATACGGCGTTTGCCCAGTCGTGCTGCTGTGAGGTGTCCGCACCCGCAAGTGTGCCGCGCGTTACTGCTTGGTCGTATGCGAAGATATACGCGCCTTCGGCACCAAATGCTTTCAGCGCCAAATGGTACGTGCCCTGCGCCGGGAATGTGTAGGTTGCCGAAATTGTGGCGCCGTTCACAAACACTGGCTCGCTGGTTTCATAGCCGCCAGCGCCGCTCACAACCAAAGTAGCGTTGTGCGGCGTGGCATCTTTTAGGTCGAAAAATAGCTGGCTGGGCTGGCCGGCAACTGGGTCGTCGTCGGGGCTGATGTGCAGCACAGCGCCCGCCTTGTTGCTGCTAGTGCTGTGCAGCACCACATGCGCCGAGGCCGTGCCCTGCAGCGCCAGCCACGACGCCAGCGTTACTGCTATAATTACCCACTTCTTATTCACTGTGCCCCTCCGCGTGTCCCGAACTGCCCGTATGGCTGGTGTGCTGCGCGTGGTAATTAACCGCCACCTTTGGCAGCATAACCAGTAGTCCGGTAAAGAACATCCAGATAGATATGAAAATAATAAGCAGCTCTGGCGCCGCCAGGCTAGTCAGGCGCTTGCCCAGCGACTTAGCCATCCGCCACGACTCCAACCCAAACAACACCGACAACCCCACGCACGCCACCCACTGCACCCAGCCATAGGCAATGTGCGTGCCGGTTAGCCACACGTGCAGCACGGCCAGCACACCGCCGATGTATATCAGGCGCTGCATGCCTTTCCAGCGTGGGAACGTCATGCGCATAATTATTTTGTCGAAAGATGTTGCCGCCAGCAGCAGCAAAATAGCCAGCGCTGTTACGCCAAACAGCAAGGACCATTGGAACCTTTGCGGCAGCAGCCCCAGCCCGCTAAACCCGCCCGCTTCCTGGAAAAACGCTGCGCAGGCATGCAAAAACGCAAAATACGCCGCACTTACCCCAATAGCCCGACGCGCAAACAGCAAGTACGGCATGCCGAAACGCGGCCCGGTCAGCTTGCTGAGCGGCGACAAAATTATGGCCGTGTACCAATACAAAATGCTCACCAGCCCAAACACCTGCCCTAAACGGATGTAATACAACCTGTCAGCCGGGATCTGCATGCGCAGCCACGCCGCCAACAGCACACTCGCTAGCACCGAGAAAACCAAAATATAAAACCGTGAGTTATTCAGCAGCCGGGCGAGCGCATTCATGCACCCAGTATAGCCTGCCGCAAAAGCAGTGCCTACAATATAGCCTAGGGGGCTTGCCGTACAGCGGCGTGCATTACCCTGCCCATTTTGTGTGCGACGCTTGGGGCGCTACAGGCACCACCCCGTTTTCGGCTGCCACAAGCCGGTACCCGGTGATTACGCCGCTTTCTTGCTGCTGGGTTCTACTACTTGTGCGGAGGTTACAGAGCCGAGCGCTTTCTTGGCTAGTGTAAGGTCTGTCCACGTGCGGCCGTCGGAGTGTTTCAGGTCTTTTAGGTCGGTAGCGCCTTCAGTCCATTTCAGCGCGCCATGCGGCGTGCGGGCCGTAAACTGGGCGGGCTGCTCAGCAGGTTTTGGGCCCAGGGCCTGCGAAACAATTACATCTGGGTGGCCGGCGGCATCAGCGCTGGCTGCAGCGTTTACGCCTACTGCCCAATCATATGTATTCATTCCCCATTCGGCGCCGGGGGCAACTACCATTTTGCCAATGGCATGTTCGGCCTCGCGGAGGGGGCCGTGGAGCGGTGGAACGTAACTTTCGCCCATAGTTTTATACTGCCTTTGCTATTTTTTGTTTTTGTGGCTTTACTAATATACATTAGCACAATGTTGCAATAAAGTCCATAGTATTAGACAGCCAAAATAGGTAGGGTTGCCCGGCCAATAGGATAAGTAGTGGCACTAATCGAGGAATATCTGGCGGCGTGCTTTACTGGAAAGCCGCGGGAAGAGCCTGCCGAGTTTAGCGCCCTTAACCTGGTCGTAATTACGTTCAGGGTGAATCGAAGGAACCAGGTACATGCCGTCCATATCGAAAGATGTCATATCGCCCGGCTCTGCGTCCTTTCTGTCAAAGTGCAGGCTTTTTCCATCAGGGCTAAGCGTTACGCCTTTCGGATAAAAATGCTGGCGCCCTTTAGCGCTGTGGTCCTTGGCTGCGGCAGTGCCGAAAAACGCAAAGCTCTGCACCACAGTGTAATCTGGCTTATCTTCATCTCTGTTTGAACCCATGTGTCGCTTCAGCACCAGGGTTTGTTTCTCGCCGTCCTGGGTACCGGTAACAATCAACTGGGTTTCCGTGCCAAAGCGCGCTGAATCCTCAAAAACTGCAAGTCCGCGTTGCCGTGCGTCGGGGTCCTGCAAGTCGATACCTTTAGCGGCAAAGGCGGGCTGGACGCCGGGCAGAGGGGTGCGGGGCCGTTCAGGATAGTGGACGACCACCTCGGGCTGGGTAGCAATAAGTTCCTGGAGAACTTGTGCCGTCTCGGGGCTATAAGGAAAAATTTCTTGCGGAGATTGAGGTCTCAGAGTGGTCATTGCTTGCTCATGGCTAGTTTTATTTTTGTGTAACTAACTGTACTGTAGCATAATATTGCTAACATTACCACTATGATTTAATATACAGATACTTAGTATTTATCATAAGGTAGGGGGCTTATACTCCCCGTGACCGGCAAGGCCCATACTCTGAAGCCGCTGCTTAAACGCGTTGGCCGTGGGCGTATCATGTAGTGCGTATGCGTTTAAGAATACAGTACTGCCCCACGTACCTTCCCAAGCAGTCGCATTTGATTGAGCCTGGCCAGCGGCGGCTTCAGTAATCAATTCAGGGCGAGTCTGCTCGACGATATCAAGGAAGCGGTTGCCGAATACGGCGTACTGGTCACTCCATTCCCGGTCAGCAGCCTCCGCCTTAGTACTGTCCGTGTGCGGTTTATCATCTTTATGTGTCGTCAGCATATCCGGTAGCGCGAACACTTCCTGGGCAAGCGACGAATGAGTCCCCTCTTTCAAATGTAAATCGACAAAGCCGATACGCTTACCCTGAATCAGCAAGTTGTTGTGCCGCGGATCGATTGCCAAGCCGGCCGCATCCAAACGGCTAAGATCATCAATCGCCTGTTCAATGGTCGTGTCGGGCAATGCCATGCGTTCCTCAAAGGGTATGTCCGCAACTGGGTCACCCGCAACTTCGGTGATTACCATGCGGCGTTCATTAAAATTGATTGCTTTAAGCCGTGGGAGAGCTATGTCCTCGGGAACGGTATCGCTCGCCCGGTACGTGCCCAACTCGTCGTGCCGCAAAAAACCATTGGACCCGTCGCGCACCACTAAAGGTTCGCCTTGGTGCTCCATCCATACCACACGGACGTTAGTGCCGCGGGCTTCGCGGCGGGGATTGGCGACCGCCTCATCTACTGCTCCGCGCAGCTGGTCGTATGCGTCGATCTTCTGGGCGCCATACGCAATGTTTGCTTGGAGTTCAGGGTCAGCCTGATCAATAAAGTCAGCAAATGCCTGAGCCGGAACAGACAGCTCAACGGTCGAATCATCCCACTTTTGCCGTGTAGCGGTTAGCGGTTCACCGGCCGCCAAAGCAGCAACAGCGCCTTCATAATCACGGCCGTAACGGACTCGTATTTCCCAGTCCAGCGTATCGACGAAAGCAGCAACTTCGCTCTGTGCTAGCGCATCCGGCGTGCTCTCATGTACTTCGTGAGCTACGGACAATGCCCCCGTTGCATAACCTATACCTTCACTATGCGGCATCGTATTAATGTCCGGAAAAGAGCCCGTGCGCTGGGTTTCGGCAGTGCCAGTACCATGCGTTATCATATACATATTTTAACATTTTATCGTTAAAATAGCAATGCGATTACGCTTAGCTGCCACGGATGATCCCCGTGAAGTTAGGTCAGCTCTAAAGATACCTTTTACTTCCTTTTCCACCTCTGTTAAAATAGATAAATTATGAGTTCACTTCAAATCGGCATCGTCGGCCTGCCCAACGTCGGCAAATCTACCCTGTTTAACGCGCTTACCAACAATAATATTTTGGCTGCCAATTACCCGTTCGCAACTATTGAGCCAAACACCGGCATTGTGCCCGTGCCCGACGCCCGCCTGCAAAAGCTGGGTGAGCTGTACCACACCCAGAAAATCGTGCCTGCCACCGTAACATTTGTTGATATTGCCGGCCTGGTGGCTGGCGCCAGCAAGGGCGAAGGCCTGGGCAACCAGTTTTTGAGCCACATCCGCAGCACCAATGCCATCGTGCAAGTGGTGCGCGCCTTTGCCGACCCGAACGTAGTGCACGTAGACAACACTCTGAACCCCAAAAACGATATTGCGGTCATCAACACCGAACTGGTGTTAGCCGACCTGCAAACCGTAGAAAAGCGCCTGCCTAAAGTGGAAAAAGAAGCCAAGGCCAACCCAAAGCTCAAACCGCTGGTGGACACGCTGAAGCGCGCCTACGATTTGTTGAACGACGACAAACCGCTCAGCAGCGTCGGCGACCTCGACCTCTCCCACCTGGAAGACCTGCACCTGCTTACTGCCAAACCTGTCATTTACCTGTTTAACCTCGACGAAGCCGCCATGCAAGACGACGCCCGCAAAAAAGAACTGGCCGAGCTGGTAGCGCCCGCCCGCTGCCTATTTGTGTGCGCCCAGCTGGAAAGCGAACTGCGCGGCCTAGACGAAACCGACGCCCAGGAATTGCTGGAAAGTTACGGCCAGAATGAATCGGGGCTAGTGCAGTTGATCCACACCGCGTACGACGTACTTGGCCTGCAAAGCTACCTTACCGCTGGTGAAAAAGAAGTGCGTGCCTGGACAATCCATAAAGGATTTACTGCGCCGCAAGCCGCTGGCGTTATCCATGGCGATTTTGAACGCGGCTTTATTGCCGCCGAAATTGTCAGCTACGACGACTTAATTGCTGCGGGCAGCGAGCAAGCCGCCAAAGCCGCGGGCAAGCTGCGCACCGAAGGCAAAACATACATTATGCAGCCGAACGACGTGGTTGAATTCCGCTTTAACGTGTAGGAAATGCTAGCTAGGGTCAACACGGTGGATGGGCCGGCCGCTGTTCAAGTAGGCCGTCAGGCCGTCGGCTTCGGGTTGTGCAACCACAACGCCGCGCAGGCCTTCAGCGTACTCGATACCGCTTACCGCGGCAGCTTCTTCTTCAGATAGTCCCGACTCATCTGGGGCACCTAAACGCCGGAATTCTTCATGCGTAAAATCAAAGCGCACCGTAGAGGGCTGTCCAACAGCCGTTGAACCACTGTAAATGTGTACTGCCTCCGCTGTAAGGAGCTGGACATTAAAGCCGCTCTCATCTGCCATAAGGCTGTCGCACACAACTTCGGCGCTGGCCAGTTCCGGCATTTGCAGCTGCAAGCCGATGCCGGCCGGCACGCCGTCTTCTTCAACCGGATAAGCATAGCCGAAACTCTTAAAAAGCAGGCCGCGCAAAGCTTCAGACAAACCACTGGTCGCAAGCGAAGCTTCCTCGGCCGTGACCACTGCGAGGCGCTCCGGGCTGGGCTGTTGCATGAAAGGAAGAAGCTCAATAGCCATGGCTACATTAGTTCCACGGCTTCCATGCTGCTTATGGGCACATACAGGCCGCCGGCATTCTTCTGCTCAAAATATGCATGCAGGCCGGCGATTTCCGTAGCGTCAACCGCGTCAGTGCCGAGTGCGAACGCTGACATATCAACCGAATGCTCCTGCTTCGGCGGCAGCGGGCGGCCATCCAGCAGCCTCTCAAAATCATCCAGGCCTTCACTGTCTAACATACCCAGAGCTGCATCGTGGTCCTCATGTTGGCTGCGCACTACCCGCAGTGGCTCGCTGCGGTAGGTAGAGGATGTGCGCTGTCCAGAGGCATGCACCGTGTCTGCAAGTGTTAGGCCTACTACATCCGACACGCCATCATTGTCGGCTATGCCACAGAACGTCACCAGTTCGTTTGCAGCGGGATCGTGCAGGTCCAGCGTGAAAGTAATTTCAGAACCTCGCCGATCGTCCACTTCAGTGGCATCGACATACCGTGAGAACAATAAATTGGCGGTACGCAAAAAAGCGCTGCGGGTTGCCCGCTTCTCGGCTTCAGTTTGCTCTAAGGGCACACCGTCAAACTCACGCATGAATGCGTATTTCATAGAGTAATTATACACTATTTACGGCATAATTACAAAACCCGCACGGTGTTGCCCGTGCGGGTTGTAGCCTGTTTCTACTCGTTAGTAGAACTTTGGATAGCGGCGCCGGCGCGTCAGCAGCGGCATTTTTGTGTAGGGGTTCATGGGCAGGTTGAACTGCGAGCTGGCCGCGTTGCCCTGCATTGCCAGGCCGCCCACTGCCGGCGCATTGATTGTCTGGGCGTACCCCTGTGCTGCCTGTAAGTGCTGCAGCATGAAGTGCTGGCGTATTTCCATAACCCGTTCCTGCGTGTAGTCCAGTAAGCGGCGCAGGCGTACCTGGTTCCAGGCAGTAAATACCAGTTTGTGTGTTGGCGTGATGACATGTACGCTGCCATCCAGGAGCCGCGCGCTGAAGTCTATTTCCGAGATCATGTCGAACCGGATGTCTTCCAGCGTGAAGAACATCGGTTTGCGGTCAACGAGCAGCAAGCGGTGGTCTGTCACACACAGCATTGCGAACCCGCCCTCATAGTGGCCGTTTACGGCCTGGGCAATTGTTTCCTCGGGAAGTAAGATATTGGCCAGCTCGCGTACCTCTGCGCGTCCCCACCACCGGTAGTAACACCCAACTCGCTTTAGCTGCTCCTCAATGATTGCTAATGTTACCATGGAGCCTCCCTCCGTTTATTTCCAAGTGTTCCCACTTAGTACTTTTATCTTACGGTGTACGTAAGGGGTCGGTCGGCAATCTTCGTCACATTCCGCGTGAGAGTTACGTCACATCTTGCAGTGGATGACCCCTTATGAGATAATAAACATATGTTGACGGACGACAGCCAGCAAGCCGCCCTCGTCAACCTGTTCCACCAGGGAACGCGACTGGTTTACGAGAAAGGTGAGTTTGTCATACGCCCAGGCGGTCCGCCCCAGGGTGTTTTTTATATCCTGAAGGGCCTTGTTAAGGCATACGACATCACCAAATACGGCGAAGAAAACCTGCTTATCATCCGTAAGCCGGGTGAAATTATTGGGCTTACGTGGTCTATTACCGGCGAAGACCGCCATATTATTTACGCAACGCTGGCTAAAACCGAGCTGCTGCAAATTTCCCGCGAGCAATTTACCGACTTTGTGCACACTAACCCATCTGCCGCCCTGCCGCTGGTGGATATGCTGGTGGATATGTACCGCTTGCACAGTGAACGCATCTTAAACCTGGAATACCGCACCGTGCGCGAGCGCCTGGTGTCATTCCTGCTGAGTATGTCGCGCCGCTTTGGCGAAGAATCGCCCGAAGGCTTGGTGCTGCAAGTGCCGCTGCGCCACCAGGACATTGCCAGTTCCATTAGCGCTACGCGCGAATCTGTTGGGCGTGAGCTTGCCGCCTTTGAGCGCCAAGGCTTAATCGCCAACAAACAGCTTACAATTGTATTGAAAGACGCCGACCGGCTGCGCAAGTTCCTGGAATAACTTAGCTAGCCTTGGGCTGTGGAGTTTGCGGCTGGGCCGATAGGTACTTCTGTGGGTCAATCGGGTAACCTTTGTCGTATATATACGATTTAGAGGTGTGCTGCACGTGGTCGCCCAGCTCCCCAGCCGGGACGACAACTTCGCCCACTTTGTAATTGTCGTAATCTGCCGCAGGAACGGCATACGTGTCTACATAGCAATCTGTCGGAGCCGGTTTACTGTCGAACGAGCGTTGGTGCAAATGGCCTTGGCCTGCCGCCTCTACGTCCTCTGGGCACTGCTCGAGTATTAGCTCAAATGTCCTTTTGTAGTCATCCCTTCGGCCGAATAGCTCATCGGTGCGTTTGCCGACAACCTTGGCGTCCACGCCTGCGATAATTTCGCTGTCGTAGTGGTCCGTCTTTTTATGCAGTAGCGTGTCGCCTACTGCGATAGCAGCCATGACCGCCAAAACGGTAGGTAGGACAACTTTATTTTTCCGCACCCAGTTCCCCGCCCAGCGGCGCGCTGGGTTGGGTGACTTTTCCGTAGGGCTTGGCGCAGCATTGCGTGTCATAATAGTATTATTATAACATATAGAGCTTACGTTTAAAAGTATGGCCTATTTCCAGTGGGTAACGATTTCGTCCACCGTTTTTACCACGCGCTCGTGCGGCGGCACGTCTTGGGTGTCGTAGTAGTGGTCGGTAAACATATAATCTTCAATAACGCTCAAACAAAAGATTTCATCAGCCAAAATGTGCATGCGGTCTACGGCTTGTACGCTGGCCAGAGGTGTGGCCACCACCAGGCGCTTTACGTTAATTGGCTTCAGGAATTCGGCAGCGATATCCAGTGAAAAGCCATTGCTCAGGCCGTCGGCAACCAGAATAATGTTGTGGTCGCGCAGCAAATCTTTGCGGATGAGCGCGCCGCCATGGCCGCTTAAGCGCTGCATGTCCTGGATTTTGTTGAGCTTTTCCTGCTCGATAAGGCTGCGGTACTCCCCAACTAATTCCTCCAGCTCCCCTGGCGAATACGCCTTGTTGTAGCTGAACGACCCGTCCTGGCTGATGCCGGCAATGGCGTTTGGTTCGCGAGGCAGCTCAATGGCTTCGCTCATAAGCATGGTGAGCACGCAGTGCAGCTGGATGGCAATTTGGGCACCCACCACTACACCGCCGTCACTCAACGCCACAACCGCGCATGGTTTCCCTGCGTATTTTTTGGTTATTTGCTCGGCTAATTTTTGACCGGCTTCCACCCGGCTTTTGAAGTACATATTCCGAGTGTAACACTTTACCGCTTATGTTCTCAAGGGGATACTTAACCTAGGCAAGCATTGGCTATGGGTGGTAGGGCCAGTGGCCGGGGCGGTCGTTTACCTCACCCCACAGTTCCACGCCCCTTGCCCATGCCCCACCAAGGGCGCGCAGCATTCTGCTGGCTGGCATTACCGGAGATACCGGCAGTTCTTCCAGGGGTTCGGCGGCCATGACTACATCAGCAATTAACAAAGCCCGGGCAAAATCTGGGCGTATTACACGGTGCCGGCCCGAGTGCCGCTTAAAATGTACATCTTCCGGCGCACGTGCGCCCTGCGGCCACATAATAAACGGGCTGTTGTTGAGTGGGCGCATGCTGTAGGCGGCCACCACTTCACCGTCGGGATCGCGGCCGTACCAGCGGCTCGCGGTAACCAGGGCGTCCATGCCGTCGACAGTGCCGCGGGCATGCACAATGCCAATGACGCCGTCTTTGTCGGTAGGCTGCCAATTGCCAGCGGCATCAGTTGGGGTGAGTGCGGTAATGCGCTGTTCAAGTTCAGGCAAGCGCGCCACAAGCAATTCTGCTGGCGACTGGGGAGCAGCTGGCACAGATTCCGGGCTGGCCATAGCTACGCCGCTTTCCTTAGCGAGTAAAACCGCTCTAGGTTGCCTTTGGCGCCAGCGACTTCGGAGTCAGCTTTATCAACAACCACAAAATACTGGCGCGCCCAATCTTCAAAATCTTTCAGGATATCGCGGCGCATGCGGTCGTTTTTAATAACGCCTTTGTGCTTGAGCCGGGCGGCCATAGCCTCGAACTGTGGCTTTACCATGGCGATAATCTGGGTGTGCTTGTTGGAAAGCCGGGCAACGGTGGGCAAAATGTCGCGCAGGCTGATGAACGACACGTCTATAACTACGACGTCTGGCGTGCTGGAAAGTTCTTGTATGTCGCGGATGTCGGTTTGCTCGTGCAGTTCAATTTCAGGGCGGCCGTGCAGGCTAGGGTGCAGCTGGTTGGTGCCAACATCTACGGCAATGACTTTGCGGGCGTGGTGCTGCAGCGCGTAATCGGTGAAGCCGCCGGTGGAGCTGCCCACGTCCAGCATAACTTTGCCGCGAAAATCCAGTTGCAATGTTTTGGCAACAGATGCTAATTTAAGCCCGGCGCGCGACACATATTGCTCGGTGGCCGTTAGTTTTACAATGCTTTCTTCGGGCACCATAAAGCCCGGCTTGGTTTCCACCTTGCCGTTTACGGTAACCTTTCCAAGGCGAATCCAGCTTTCGGCCTGGCTGCGTGTGGGCGCAAGGCCCAATACAACCACCAGCTGGTCTAAGCGTGATTTAGCCATTGAGACCCTTCAGTTCCAGCCGGGTTAGTATCTGACAGGAGCTATCGCGCTGCAGCTCAACCAAATACATGTCGGCAACAGTGAATGCATCGCCGGCGTCTACATGCTGGCCGTTGTAGCGGGCAATGTGCGGCCGGTAGTTCTCGCCTGTCCACTGAGGATTCACAAGCGGCAGTTGCAGCAGCTGCACCAGGCTCAGTAATGCCTCGTGCAGCGGCTGTAAAGCGCCTGGTTCGGTTAGAAGCTCTACGGGCACGTCCTGGTTCGGGCCGAATAACGCCTGGTCGCCAATAACCACCTGCTCCGCTGGCTGGGATTGCGCTACCTGGTTCAGCCCCACGTGCAACTGGCTACGCAGGGTGGCAGGCGCGCCAAACCACGGCATCAGCGTAATGTGCAGCGGCCAGCGCTCGCGGCTAAAATATGAGCCTACGGCCTGTGGTTCGAGCATGTGAACCAGAATGAGGTCGCCAGGCTGCGGCATGCTACACTTTCACGCGCTCGCGGTACGCGCCGGTTGCAGTGTCTACAGAAACCAGGTCGCCGGTTTTCACGAATGCCGGTACACGGATAGTAATGCCTGTTTCCAGGGTGGCGTCCTTGGTAACGGCGTTGGCAGTGTCGCCCTTTACCACGTTTTCAGCGTAAGTAACTTTCAGCGGTACGTTCTTAGGCAGCTCCACGTTAATGGGGCGGCCGTCGAAAAACTGCAGCTGCAGGCGGTCGCCTTCTTTCATGTAGCCGGCACCGTCGCCAACTAAGTCGGCATTCACTTCAAATTGCTCGAAGGTATCTTCGTTCATGAAGTAGAATGTGCCGCCATCGTTGTACAGGTACTGCACGTTTTGGGTGTTTACATCGGCGCTGTCGATTTGCTCGTTGCCTTTAAATGTCTTTTCCAGCACTTTGCCGTCGATGAGGCTTTTAATGCGGACGTTCACAATGGAGCCGCCGCGGCCCATTACCTTCTGGCCGTACTCAACCACGCGGTATGGCACACCCTCTAGTGCAAAGATGGTGCCTTTTTTGAGGTCTGTAATGCTTAATCCCATAGTTTCTCCTGCACTTACATATGTGCCATTAATTGCTGGGTTTGCGCCGACAAATGGGCGACGTCTACGGCGCCAAACATGTTCAGCTCACCGGCTTTTACAATTGCCTGCTCGAAGGCATGCAACCGCTGGCGGCTTTCGCGTGCTAAACGGTCTTGTTCGGCTTTGGTTTCGGCCATGCCGTAATCACGAAGGTCGAGCCGTACGTCTACAATCAGCCGTTTGATGGAACGCAGTAAATCGCGCTCACCTTGTGGCAGCGAATCGATGTCAAACTGCATCACCAAAGAGGTAATGTGCGTTTCCAACGCTTTGACCAGTACGAACGGCGACAAACCCTCTTCCACCTAGGTACCCCTGTTTAGTTGTTAGCTACGAACGGCAGCAGGCCGATGTGGCGGGCACGCTTGATAGCGGTAGCCAGGCGGCGCTGTTGGCTTTCGGTGAGGCCGGTTTTCTTGCGGGTCTCAATTTGGCCGTATACGTTTACAAAGCGCTGCAAGGTTTTTACGTCCTTGTAGTCGAAAAACGGGATGTCCGTCTTGTGTTTAAAAATCTTTGCCATTTTATAAATCCTTTACTTGGTTATTAAAAGCACCCTATTGGCATTACTACCAGCGCAATCAGCAGCCACATAAGCGGAGCGATGATAATGCCGCCGGCAATATATGCCACTTTCAGCGTGTTCCTGGTTTGCCGTTTGGCCTCGTGCACCATAAAAATGATGCAGCCAATGGCAACCGCGGTTGCAGTCAGCAGCCCAGCCAAGGCTGGAAGGTGTTTTGATGAATTACACACTGCTACTGCAAAGCCGAACATAGGCGTTACCCCTTAATTTGCTAGAACGGAATGTCGTCGAGGTTGATTGGCTCATCGCCAATGTCTTCTACGACTTCGTCTTTCTTCTTGGATGAACTTGCGCTGCCGCCGTTGCCGGAGTTGGATCCGCCAGAGTTACGGCTGGGTGCCGGTGCGTTTCCGCCGCCGCCATCGCCGTTGTAACCGCCGGCGCCGCCTTCCGAACCGCCTTCACCACCGCGGCTGTCTACGAATGTCACGTCGCTTGCCAGCACTTCTACTTTGCTGCGCTTTTGGCCGTCCTGTTCCCAGCTGCGGCTTTGCATGCGTCCCTGTACCAAGGCGCGGCGGCCTTTGGTGAGGTATTGGCTGACACGTTCGGCCAGCGGGCCCCATGCAACACAGTCGATGTAGTCGGTAGCTTCCTGCCATTCGCCGTTTTGTGCCTTGTAGGCGCGGTTTAGTGCCAAGCTAAAGCTCACAACACTTTGGCCGCTCGGTGTTTGGCGTAACTCCGGGTCGCGCGTTAGGTTCCCCAATAAGATGACTTGGTTGACACTTCGTGCCATAGTTCTACCCTCTCTTACATTTCTAGGCCGAGCGTAACACCCCGTGCCTGCTTAAATCAACTACTCTTCTTCGGTTTTTTCTTCGGTGGTTTCACCGCGCTCGGCAGCCTTCTTGGCCTTCAGAGCCTTCAGGGCTTCAGCCTTGGCAATTGCCTTGAGGTCCGGCTTGGTGATCAAGAAACGGATCACTTCGTCGGTGATGTTCATGGTGCTTTCAACCTTGCGCACGCTCTCAGCTGGCAGATCTACGGTGTAGATAACATACACAGCCGACTCGTTTTTCTTGATTGGGTATGCCAGCTTGCGCTTGCCCCAATTGTCGGTGTTGGCAACGCTGCCGCCATTGTCGGTAAAGATTTTCTCGACACGGCTGGTTGCCTTTTCCAGATCAATTTCCAGATCTGGGTGATAAAGAACCGCAATTTCGTACTGGTTCATGCTTCCTCCTTCGGAATCGCCCGCGTTTGCCGCGCACGATGCGTATAAGTCCCCTCACACGCAGGTTAGTTTGTAACAGGGGTAATTATACCTTGAAAACAGATGTGATGCAACTTATTGGCCCGGGCGGCTACCAGGCGTTGCGCACAGCCAGTTCAACAAGCGGCGCCATAACGCTGTCGGGCAGGAATTCCTGCGGAGCAACCGTGTGGACGTATGCTGCAAATTCGTCGAATTCAGTCTGTGAGGCATTGTATTTTGCCTGCTGCTCGGGCGGGAGTATACCCACGCCGACAATGCTTTCAATCTGCTGTTGCACACCTACCAGCGGCGTACGCAGCAACACGCCGTCCAGTATGCGGGTACGCGGAGTGAAGAGCTCGGCGCTGGCTTGGAAGCTGAGCGTCTCCTCCCGGCTTATGCCCTCCAACTCCACTACGGCGGGATCCTCGGTGCGCACCATATATATGTCCATGCGCTGGTCCACAGGGTACGGATCAAGGCAGTCAGCGTCAAAATCAAGCATGTAGCGGGCGCCAATAAGGTCTATGTCGCGGCGGGTGTCGTCGGAGGTTTCCACATCTATTTCATTCACCCTGATTTCCCGTGGTGAATAGCGCAGGTTTACCGGCTTAGCTTGCCAGCCGTAAGCCGCATACATGGCGGCACGCCCAAAACTGCCAATAACCAGCCCGTCAGGAAAGCGCTCATAAATGGTGCGCATCTGCCCTGCCCAAGCCGTTTTATCCCCAACCGTACCGCGAACTCGTTCGATCATTTTACAAACAATACCATATATTTTCTTATTTGTTTATGTTATGGTTAAAGAAATGACCGTGATGAAGGCACCCACACCGGCCTCACCCCTAGTACCGCAAGCACGCCTTGAAGCTGCACCTATTGCCGCCGACATTGGCCCAGTAGACCCGACGGCGTACTTTGAGCACCTTGAAGGCTTGGGCGAAATCGGCAAACAACACGCCCGCGCCGGTGAAGAATTTGCCGCCCTAATGGTACGCGACCAAGTCCGCCACCCCAACTACACCGACCCCGCCGATGAAATTACACTGGCCGTTATGGACCTGCAGCTGACGCGCGGCGATGTAAAAGCCGGCAGCGCCACCATGCGTGAGGTTTCGGAAAATATGGCCGCCTGGGGCGTCCTGAAATTGCTGAAACACGGCGTGCGGCCACAAGATTGGCAAACGCTGCGCTACCCACTTGAAAACACCTGGGGCCAGTACAACCTGCGGCAGCAGGGCGAAATTATTGACGACCTGCTGGCTATTGGCGAGTACCGCTGCGCCGTGCACTTCGCAAACCTGATGGCACCGGCCGACAGCGTGCCCGAAGAGCGGCAGGTGCGCCGCGAAACTATTATTGGCATTGCCCGCCACCAGGCAGATTATGGCGACCCGCAAGGCGGCATCAATACGCTGGCGCAGCTGCAAGTTGAGGCCGAAGAAGCCCTCGGCAACGTAATTGTCGAACGCATGGATGTGCCAGAATACCCCAGCACGCGCGAAGAAGCCGCAGCACTGTACGACATAAACGCCCGCCACCACGAGTACACCGAAGCCCTCAATGCCGCCGAAATGCACATCATTGCGCTGCGCGCCCACCAAAGCGTAGGCCTGGCTCACAACCTTCTGGCACGGGCTGCTTTCTTCGCCGACGACCACCGGGAAACCCACGCCCTTGCCCGCCAGGTGCTCAACACAACTATCGCCGACATGAACCTGTACGAACCAGCGCCCAGAGTAACCGGCCTGGCTGAACCAACACCCGTAGAACGCAACATCCTCAGCCGCGGCGGTAGCATGGCAATGAATGGCCTGCGCCGCGTTGTCAGCCGTTTGCGCCGCTACCAGCGCCCGTAGCGGCAACCTGGGGCTCAGGGGTTGTAGCCAATCTGTCTGGCTGCTACCATGGATAGGATGAACAAAACTCCTATCGTTATATCCGGGTCGATTGCAATCGACCGTATCATGAACTTTAGCGGCAAGTACCGCGACCACATTAACCCAGAGAAGTTAGACGCGCTTAGCATCTCCATTTTCCTAGACGGCCAGGTAGACGCCCGCGGTGGCGTTGGCGCCAACATTGCCTATTCCATGGCACTGCTGGGCGAGGAACCATACCTGCTTGGCTCAGTCGGCACCGACGCCACCGCTTACATGGAACAGCTGGCGCACGACGGCGTCAACATTACCCACGTACACGAAAG
This sequence comes from Saccharimonadales bacterium (SeqCode), assembly GCA_035479955.1. Lineage (GTDB taxonomy): Bacteria > Patescibacteriota > Saccharimonadia > Saccharimonadales > UBA4665 > PMNU01. The sequence goes on along the minus strand of DATIIE010000085.1, from coordinate 505 downwards.
CAAACTGCCCACCGCAGCCTTCAACGTCATTACCGACAGCGAACAAAACCAGGTCGGCGGTTTTTACCCAGGCGCCATGTTCGACAGCGACACGCTCAGCTTTGAGCCGTGGAAGAACAACGATCCCCTGGTGGTCATTTCCCCGCACGACCCCAAAGCCATGAAGCGCCAGGTTGCCGAATGCGCCCAGTGGAAACTGCGCATGCTGTACGACGTTGGCCAGCAAGTGTCGAACCTGAACGGCAAAGACATGGCCGAAGGCCTGCGCGCCGCCGAAATCCTTATTCTGAATGAGTACGAGCTGAGTGTGCTTGCCCAAAAAACCGGCATAGCCGTACACCAAATCAAGCAGCAAATCCCCATTGTTATTACTACGCTGGGGCGCAAAGGCTCAGTCATTGAAGGCTCGCGCGTGCCCAAACCAATTACAGTGGGCATCTGCAAACCAAAACAAGTCGCTGACCCAACCGGCGCTGGCGACGCATTCCGCAGCGGTTTCTTGTAT
>DATIIE010000084.1:0-6217 GCA_035479955.1 Saccharimonadales bacterium (SeqCode) | reverse complement strand
GAGGTAAGCCAGGGAGCGCACTGCTGACGCCTGGACTTTGGGGTACAGCAGCCGGTTCGCTAGCCCGTCCACGATGTTGTATTCAATAACGCCTGCCTCGCACGCCAAACCAAGCCAAGTAAGTACCCGCGTTTTGTTGGGTGAGCTGCTGGATGCTTTTTCAGATGTGGCGGTTTGGGGCTGGGTAGCGGTTTGCGGCAATGCGGCACACATTTTCACCGCCAGCGCCAGGCCGCTTATGCGTTGATAAAGGTCTTCCTTACCAATTGCTGCTAGTTCGCCGTCAAAATGTGTCGCGCCCATGTATGCAGGCTTTTTTACGCCAGCGCTCGTCCAGGTGTGTTCAGCGCCGTGCACTTGCAGGATTCTGGCAATATCATCATGTAATGGTTCCAGCACCTCCTGCGGAGGGTCTATAAACGGGCGTACCAGCAAAAAGGGCAGGTCTGGTTTTTCGCCCAGCGCCAGTAAGCTGGCGTGGTCAGCGGGGTGTAGTATGGCCAATGCCTGGTCAAATTCTTCGGGAGTAGGCGTTACGATCCTTGGCGTCGCGCCTATGGGCAGGTTCTCGGGTCCGCCGGCCATTACTTAAGCTTCCTGTAGGGCGAAGTGCCCTTTGGATGTAAAAACAGCCGCACTCTATCGAGTTGTACTGGTGTGCTGGGCGGCACAGACCGCTCTACTCGTTCGCGTATTGATGCTGCGGGAATATAACTATCCATGCCCTCTTTACGGATATACCCAAGCCGGGCGACTGCGCGGCTGGGCGGGGTTGTTGCGTTCGATTCAACTGCCGGGTGAATACTTTGGTATTCTGCGACTGCAGCGTCGCACGCCAGCGCCAACCAGATAGAGCAACGCTCCCGCCGGGGCGTGGTTATACACACTTTATCAATCACTCCAGCCGTGGGGTTGGCGGCCGTTTGCGGCAGCATATTGCACAGCTCTATAGCCAGCCCGAAACTGCTGACGCCTTGGAATAATGCAGGGGAAGACTGGGCGTACGGCTCACCGTCAAAATAGGTCGCCCCCATGTACTTGGTTTCCATAACTCCAGCGCTGTGCCAATACAAAAAGCGTGCATGGCCCTGTAATACGCCGGCAATATCGTCCTGCATATCCTGGAGCGAATCAGGGGCAGGTTCTATAAGCGGGCGCACCAGCGAAAACTGCATATCAGGATTTTCGCTTAACGTCACTAAACCGGCATGGTCTGCGGGGTGTAATATGGCCAGCGCCTGGTCAAATTCTGGGGCAGTAGGTGCGGGGAATTTATTAGGGGTATCTGTCATTAAGGTCTCCTTGTAGGTTATCGTCCGAAAAATTCGCCGCGCTGGCCTGGCGGCAGATTAAACAGTTCGCTGGCTGTTACCAGCTGGTACTTCTGGGTGAGGTCGTTTAACAGCTGGTCGAGCGCGTCTGCGGTTTGCTGGTGGATGTCGTGCATGTCTACCACGCTGCCTGGCTTGGCCGTAGATTCCACTTTGGTGATGATGTCTTTGGCATTGGTGGTGCTCCAGTCTTCGGGGTCAATATTCCAGCGCACAATGGTGAGCGGCACATTGGCGCGCACCACTGCGTTTACCGCGCCATATGGCGGGCGGAACGTTGTGGGCGGCGGAACACCCGCGCCGGCAATTGCAGCCTGGGTGCTGGCGATTTGCTGCTGGATTTGCATAGCATTTAGGGTGGTGAAATCGGTGTGGCTCCAGCTGTGGTTGCCGATTTCGTGGCCGTCTTTGTACATTTGGCGCAATATGGCTTCGTTGCCGGCCACGCGCGATCCCACAATGTAAAACGTGGCGCGCACATTGTGGCGGCGCAAAATATCCAGCACCTGGGGCGTTACGTGCCCGTCCGGGCCGTCGTCGAATGTTAACGCCAAACACGCCTGGCGCGAGCAGTCTACCTCCTGCATGGCGCCGCGCACTGCTTGGTTTGGCTGGGGCAGCTTAGCCACTGCTTGCGGATACGGATGCTTGGGCGCAACCGGCGCGGCGCGCGGCAATGCTACCGCTAGCAAGCCCCATACAGCAAACCCAATCATAGCCGCGCAAATACCCACCTGCGGCCAGCCAAAGCCAGTCCCCTTGTTATCCTCCATGTGTACACACAATTTTAAACTATGTGTGACGCTACAGCCAAATGGTGTGGCGAATTACTTATGTATTTTGCGTGGTCACCGGGCCTAACGCTGTTAGAACTGCTTCAGGAAGTTAGTGGTAAATACGGTGTTAAGCGATTGGCGCTCGCTAAAGCGGGCCTCGCCCAATTCTACCATGCGGGTCACCAGTTCTACATTGCTGATGCCCTTTTTTGCCCAGTTGTGGGCATAAATGCTGCCGGGCAGCGGGTTTACTTCGTTGAAATATACCTCTTTAGTTTTGCTGTCGATCAGCATGTCTACACGGGCAGTACCAGTGCAGCCCAGGGCGCGGTATACGCCCAGGCCAATGCGCTCGGCTTTGTCGTACAAATCTTTCGGAATGTCGGCCGGGATGGTGCTGTAGCCCTGCGCACTATTACCGGCGCCCGCGGCCTTAGCACCGCCCATTTTTTTGCCACCCTTGCCGCCTTTCATGTACTTGGTTTCGAAGTCGAAAAAGTCTTCGGCCTGGGTGAGTGGCTGCTCCAGGAAAGCCGGGGTGAGGTCGTGGTTGCCCAGCACCGGCAGTGTTACTTCAATAAGGTTGCTTACGGCTTCTTCCACAATAATGGCGTCGTCGTATTTTGCAGCGACTTCCAGGCCGTTGCGCAGCTCGGTCTCATTCGTGACCCGGCTAATGCCGATACTGGAGCCCAAGTGGGCGGGCTTCACAAATACCGGGAACTTTAGTGCTTTAACGGCCTTTTTGAGGGCAGCGGCAGGATCCTGCTCCAGCTCTTTGCTAGTGAACGCTACGAACTTGCTTACTGGCACGCCGTGCGCGGCTGCAGTTTGCTTGGCCAGCACTTTGTTCATGGCCAGCACGCTGGCCTCCATGCTGCAGCCAACATATGGCACGCCGGCCATGTCCAGCAGGCCCATAAGGGCGCCGTCTTCACCGTACGTGCCGTGCATGGCCGGAAACACCATGTCGATGGCGCGGTGCTGCTTGCGGCCAGCCAAGCCGCTGGCTTTGCTGAGCGTCATGCCACCGTCAAACTGCACGCTGGCGGGCTGGGTACGCGCAGTAAAGCGCTCTACGTCGCCGCTGGTGAACAGCTTAATGTCCTTTAGTTTGTCGTCCCAAAACCAGGCGCCATTTTTGGCAATGTACACCGCTTCCACGCGGTATTTCCTGGTAAGTTCCAGGGGTTTGATAATACTGGCAATAGCGGTGACGATAGATACGTCATGCTCGGCACTGCGGCCTCCAAAAATAACGGCGATTGTTTTCATGCTTTCAGTGTAGCATGGGGGTTTTGCAATTGTGGCGTGCAATTCCCTACAACAATTAAACGCAGGCTACGAGTAGTTGTCCGGCCAGTCGTTCTGCATAACCACCAGGTCGCCAGTGGCAACAAACAAACTCAGGTTGTTATAGAAGTTGAGCGGGTCCGTTTCAATAAGCAACTCGCCCTTGTAGCCGGCGGCTTCTAAACCAGCGCGGATGAACTGGGTAACAGAGTGCTCCATAAGCACCACCATGTCGGGTTTGGCGGAGGCAATAAGTTCGCCCATGTGCTCGTGGATTTTGGCGGTGTCCGCGCCTTGGTCTACCAAACCGGGAGTAACGTAAATGCGGCGTTTGGCCGGCAGTTCTTTCATAAGCTGGGTGCCCACGCGCACGCCCTCAATGTTGCCGTTGTAGGTGTCGTCTATCACCCAAGCGCCGTTTAGTGGGTACGGTTCCATGCGGTGTTCAAACGATTTTGTAGCGGCTACGCCGGCCTCAATTTGCTTTTTGGTAAGGCCGAATTCGTGCGCCAGCGCCGCAGCAAACGCCAATGGGCCAACCTGGTGGCGGCCCAACAAACCGCTGTGCAGTTCCAGTTTTTGGGTGCCCTTGTGCATGGTGAAACGGGTGCCATCCAGGTTGATGCGGATGCTGCTGATTTTCCAGCCTAAGGCATTTTTCTCGTTGTACAGCTGCTGGCCGGGTTGTACAAAAGGCAGCGCGTCGGGTGATTCGCCGTTTATATACACATGCTCGGGAGGCACGCTTCTGCCAACGCTAAAAATGTCAGCGGCAGCGCGTTCCAGTGTTTTGTAGCGGTCCAAATGGGCGGGCGCAATGCCGGTAATAACGGCATGCGTCGGCTTTGTAATAGCAGCAAAGCGCGCAACGTCGCCGGGCTGGCCTTCGCCGTACTCAATAATAAGGATGTCTTCGTCGCCCTGCAGTTTGCGGGCGAAAATGGCGTGCGAAATGGATACGTTTTTGTTGGCAGGAGTGGCAGCCACCTTTTTGCCTTCACTTAACACAGTAAGCAATAATTCTTTCATGCTGGTTTTGCCATAGCTGCCGGCAACCGCGATTTTAGCGCCCTTAAAATTGGCAAATACTTTGCGCGAGGCGCGGATAGCTTTGGCCTGCCGTGGGCGCACAATAAAGAACCTGCCCAGCACCAGCGGCACTACCACCACATGCGCCCACACAAGGGGGTACGCCACTAGCAAACACAGGCCAAAGGCCAGGCCGCCGGTAAGCCCGTACTGCCACCACCAAAAGATAAGGCCCAGCCCCACGGCAATTTGGGCCAGCAGGCCCAGGCGCACAGCCAGCAACAGCAGGCGTGCGGCTTTGGTGCGGTGCAGCGTGCGGCGGTACATTACTTTTTCAAAGTGGGAGGTGTGCCAAAACCATTTCAGGTACGGTGCGGCGTAATACTCAGTGTTTTGTAACATGTACACAATAATGGTTGGCAAACGCCACGAATACAGGTTAAACAGGCTGCGGATCATTGCAAAAACTCCTTCACGGCACGCTCTACGTCTGCGGGGCGGTCTACATGCACAAAGTGGCCGGCGCCAGGCAGTACTTCTAATGTCGAACCCTCGATTGCCTGGTGGAACAGCTCGCCGTAGCGCACGGGCGTGGCGTCGTCGTCTTCACCGTAAATTAACAGCGTGGGCTGGGTAATATTTTCGGCATCTTTTCGCACGTCGTCGGTTACTACTTTTTTGAACGTTTCCTGCAGATGTTCGGCAACCAGCATGTCGGAGCCAATGGTGTGGTACACTTTGCGCCGGATTTTCTCTTTCATCGGTTTGGGCAAAGCCATGGTAAGCGCCTTGCCGGCTTTGGTGATAACGCGCAGCGCTTTAACGCGGCCTTTATATTCGCCGCGGATGCCGGCTGAGCCTATCAGTATTAGTTTGTCGGCAGTCAGCAAGCCCGAACCAAGGCCGCGCACCGCAATGGCCGCGCCGTTGCTGTGGCCCAGGAAGGCAAACACTTTAGGCTGGTCTGTTTTTTGCAGAAAGCGGGCAACAAAGTGGGCGTAATCGTCTAGGCCCCACACGCCTTTGGGCGGTTCGGTGGCACCAAAGCCCGGTAAATCCAGCGTTAGCACGCGGTACTTCGAAGCTAGCGAGCGCGCCAGGCCAGCGAACCCTTTGCCACTGTCGCCCCAGCCGTGCAAGAGCACCACCAGCTTGCCGGTACCGTGCAGCTCGTACTGCGTTAGGAGCGAATCAACAACAACTTGCATTGCTTCAATTATACCCTAGGCGGCCACTGCGGGAGCGCCTAGAAATAATTACAGGGAGATGCCGCCCAGGCCTTCCAAGCCGCTGTTACTGTCAAGTTCAGTGCCCATGGGGCTGCTGCCCAGTGAGCCGCCTAACAGCGCGCCCAGCACTTCCAGCAAAGACTTGGCGTCTTTCGGTGCTTCTACCTTCACAGCCTTGTTGTAGTCGGTAATAGTCAGGCGCATGCCGTAGCTAGTGCCTTCGCTGGCGCCCTGGAACGCTACTTGGTCTATCAGCTTGTCGGCTTTGCTCACCCACACGTCTACCGGGTATTTGCTGAAGTCTACTTTTTCAACGCTCTTGTTGAACTCTTTGACGTTGTCGGCGGTCAGTTTCATGCTGGAGATGTTGGCAGCTTTTACAGCGGCGATAAAGTTCTTCAGCTCGGTTTTGTCGATGGTTACCTGGTAGTGGTGGCTGTCTTTGCCCTTAATAGACTCGTCTTTGAGGGTCTTGCTCACTACCATGAATTGGTTCTGCTTGTAGGCGTCAGCCAGCTTCTGGCGGTAGGCGTCGCTGAGCTTGCTGGAGAGGTCGGTG
>DATIIE010000083.1:0-6162 GCA_035479955.1 Saccharimonadales bacterium (SeqCode) | reverse complement strand
GATCCAAAAAAGAACCAAGGTCGCAAGCGTCCTGGTAAGAACACTTTTACCACGAAGAGTGGCAATTCTATTACATTGAACCGTTCGCTGACCGAACGTATTAAGGCACACCGCGACGCCAAGGCCCGCCGGCGCGCCGCGTATCTCAGTACACTTCCTAAAAACCGCTTTAAGCGCATTCTGTATCGCCTGAAGCCGCGCGAACTGGCACGCTACTGGTTTAGCCGTGATGGCGCAATTATGGCGCTGAAAGTGCTGGGCGTGGCCATTGTTATCTTCTTTGTCCTTATTGTTGGTGTATTTGCTTACTTCCGCAAAGACCTTCCGAACATTAACGACCTTTCTGGCAGCAAAATTGGCGGCAGCATCACTTACTACGACCGTACTGGCACAAAAATCTTGTGGCAGGATTACGACGCAGTGAAGCGCGTGCCCGTACCGGGTAACCAAATCCCAGACTACTTGCGCCAAGCTACTATCGCCATTGAAGACAAAGACTTCTACAAGCACGGCGCCTTTGATGTACGCGGCATTGCCCGTGCCGGCATTAACGACGTGCTGAAGAAGGGCGGCGGCGTACAGGGCGGTTCTACTATCAGCCAGCAGCTGGTGAAACTGAACGAAAACTGGACAGCCGACCGCACTATTACCCGCAAGATCAAAGAGCTTATTCTAGCCACTGAGCTGGAGCGCGAGTACTCCAAAGCCGACATCCTAAACGGTTACCTCAACATCGCACCGTATGGCCCGGTTGAATATGGGGCGCAAACTGCGGCGCAGGATTACTTCGGTATAGACTCAAAAGAGCTGAGCCTGGCGCAGTCGGCCATGCTGGCAGCTATTCCTAAGTCGCCGAACGACTACTCGCCGTATGGGCCAGCATTCGATGCTGAGTCGCTCCTTGGGCGGCAGCATTACATCCTCGACCAAATGGTTGCCCAAAAGATGATTACTAAGCAAGCAGCTGCAGAAGCCAAGAATGTAGATGTACTGTCACAGGTGAAGGGCCAGCCGTCGTCGCTGTACGCTGGTATCCAGGCGCCGTACTTTGTACTGGCTGCCAAACAGGAACTGCAATCCACCTATGGCACTACCGCTGTGAACCGCGGCGGCTGGAAGGTGCTAACCACTGTTGACATGGACCTGCAGGACCTGGCCGAGAAAGCCGTTGCCAACGACGTGCCTGCCATTAAACGCCAGGGCGGCGACAATGCCGCCTTCGTAGCCGAAGACAACAAAACCGGCCAAATTGTGGCACTGGTGGGCGGTGTAGACTTTAACAACGACGTATACGGCAAAATTAACTTTGCCACCGATGTAAATGTATCACCCGGCTCCAGCTTTAAGCCGTATGACTACGCCACGTTCATAGAGAACAATACCAATGCTGGCGCTGGCTCAGTTATGTACGACACCCGTGGCGCAATCCCCGGTTACGACGGCAGTTGTACCTATACGCCAATGGACATTAAGAACGGCAAAACCTGCGCCCCTGGCACTGCGCCATTCCTATACGACTACGACAACAAGTTCCCTGGCCCAGTCACGCTGCGCTACGCCCTTGGCGGCTCCCGTAACGTACCAGCTGTGAAAGCCATGCTGTCTTCGGTGCCAAACGACTCCTCGCCCGGCCGCACCTCATCCATCAACAAGGTAATTAGCACTGCCGAAGCTATGATGGGCAACCCTGACGGCTACAACTGTTACACCTCCAGCACCGACCTGTCGCCTGGCGCAGACCCGGCCCAGCTCAAAGCTGGCAAAACCCAGTGTTATGGCTCATCAGCTATCGGCGACGGCGCATACCTGCACCTGGACGACCACGTGAACGGTATCGCCACCCTGGCCCGCCTGGGTGTATCCATCCCACACACTTTCATCCTGAAGATCACTGACTCCAGCAATAAAACGTTATACGAATTCAAGCAGCCCAGCGGCAAGCAAGTACTCCGCCCAGACACTGCTTATATCGTGAACGACATGGCATCAGACTACAAAGCCAGTTACCTGCCTGGCAGCTGTACAGACACTACCTGCCGCCAGTTCAGCCAGGGTGCCAGCAACTTCAAGTTCCAGCGCTACAACGGGTGGAAGTTTGCAGTGAAGACCGGTACGACAAACTCCGGCTACGACGGCCTCATGGCCAGCTGGAGCACGCAGTACACCGCGCTTACCTGGGTTGGCTACCACGACCGCAATAAAACTATGGTTGGCCCTGGCATGGAGTACATGACCGAACCAATCGTCCGCACCTGGATGCAGGGCGCCCACGACAAGCTCAGCGGCTCTGCCGTTAACTGGCAGCAGCCTTCCGGCATCAAGTCACTCCCAGCATATGTTGTGCGCAGCCACGTCGGCCTAGGCTCTATCGAACCGAGCACCAGCAACGACCTCTTCCCGTCATGGTACGTGCAGCCCAAGAGCTCAAACAGCAGCGCCACCATAGACATCGTGTCCAACAAGATAGCCACGTCGTGTACGCCAGACCTGGCCAAGAAGACAGAGGGAGGTGCCAATGTGAACGCCTTCTCATCGGATGCCTTCTTTGGCGGCGGGTCCAGCTCCTCCGGCAATACGAATGCCCAAGACGACGTGCATAACTGTAATGACTCCAAACCAACAATAACCCTTACGCAGAACGCCTGCGGCAACGGGCAATGTAACTTCACTGTGGCAGTCAGCAAGGGCACGAAGGGGTTAGCGGGCGGCTCATACACCACGTCGCCAGCTGGTACGGTCAGCCTGAAGATTGGTGACAACACCGTGCAAAGCGTTAACATGAGCGACGGCGACAACTACAACTATACGTTCACAAATATATCAGTGAACGACGGGCAATCCGTGCAGGCCACGGTTGTCGACAGCGTGCTGTACAGCGCCTCAGATACACTTACAGCTAACAACACCTCCAGTGGTGGCGGAGGTGGAACACCTATTCTCCACTGAGGGAATAGGCCGCCTACGCGGTAGCCACACGTAATAAATAGGGCGAGGAGCAGTTAGCTCCCGCCCTATTTGTTCAGTCGTCCGTATTAGTATAGTAGCCTGAAGCATCTGTTTTGTTGCTTCTCTTGCGTGCATGAGGCTTACTACCTTTTTCAACAAGGGAACCGCTCACGCGCGGAAGAACGCTGTCTGAGCCTAAGGTCTCAGCCATCGTCCATCCGGCTCCGCTTCGGTTGAGTTCCCTCTTATGAAAAAGGTAGCGCGCTAGCCGATCTTGTAAAAGCGTCAGCCGCAACTCAAAGCGGCCGCAGTTTTGTTGATTTTCTGAGGAGAAAGGCCGTTAAGCCTTTCGTAGCAGAGAAGCAACAAAACAGATGCTTCGATCTAATAGCGCATCAACAATAAACCGCTTATCGGGTAGAAAAACGGAACCGCGACCGCAGCCGGGCGCGTGCCTGTGCAGCCACAGAAGACCCTCCCTCGGGCGTACCAGCATGGCGGCCAGATGGTGAGCCACTCACCCGGCGGCCATTTGCGCCGCTTTGTTCGGCAGCGCCGCGGCCTTGCGGCACTTTGCCGCTAGCCGCTGGTGCAGCTACGCGGGGTTCTTTCACCTGGCCAAACACCATCTTGCCGGCAACAGTTTGGTGCATGCGCGTGACGCTCACCGGCATTTCGCGGCCAACGTATTTCGCGCCGCCTTCAATAACAATCATTGTGCCGTCGTCCAGGTAGCCCACGCCTTGGTCGCGGTTGCTGCCCTTTTGGATAATCTTGATGGTGAGCATCTCGCCCGGCAGCGTAATGGGGCGCAGCGACTGCGACAGCTCATTTACATTCAGCACTTGCACGCCTTCTACGGCTGCGACCTTACCTAAGTTGTAGTCGGTGGTGTACAGTTGGGCGCGCAGCTTTTTGGCCAGAGCAACCAGCTTATCGTCGGTGGCGTCGATGTTCGGGAATACGGTGCGGTCAACAATAACGCGCATAGGCGCTGTGTCCTGCAACTCGTGGGCAATGTCCAGGCCGTAGCGGGCGCGTTCGCGCTTGTGCGAGTCTGAGCCATCTGCCAGCAATTGCAGTTCGTTCAAAATAAACTGCGGGATAATCAGTTCGCTAATAACGAATCCACTACGCACAATTTCTACAATACGGCCGTCGATAAGCGCGCAGCTGTCCAGAATGAGCTTGTTGTGCCGCGCAAACAGGTGCGCGCCAATGCCCATGCCGGTGCGCTGGCCAGCCAGCATCCAAATAATGGTGCCGAGCAGGCCAAGTTCTAAAATATTAATAATCATGAAACGTTCAATCTTCTTTCTCTAAAAATTGGTTGAGGGCGCTGCGCACGTCTTGCACGCCCACCAGGTAATTATTCTTTTTACCAGATTTCTGGTTCGGGCCAATGGCCGCTTCAAAGCCCAGTTTCTTGGCTTCGGCAATGCGCTTTTCAATGTATGGCACATGGCGCACCTCGCCGCTTAAGCCCACTTCGCCAAACACGACAGCGTTATTCTTAAGCTGCAAACCCTTGGCCGCTGAGCCAATTGCCATACACACTGCCAGGTCTGCCGCTGGCTCTGTAATGCGCATGCCGCCAACAATGTTAACGTAAATATCTTGGTCGGCGAGGTTGAGCTTTGTGCGCCGCTCCAACATCGCTACCAGCAAGTTTACCCTGTTAAGGTCTATGCCAGTGGCCAAGCGCTTAGGATACCCGTAGCTAGTCTTATTTACAAGTGCCTGCACTTCTACCAGCAAGGGGCGGGTGCCCTCAAGGGTTGCCAACACCACTGAGCCGTCGCTTATCTGGCGCTCCGATAGCAGCGCGGCTGAAGGGTTAACTACCGGTTTCAGGCCATGCTCGTCCATCTCAAAAATGCCGGCTTCGGTAGTGGGGCCAAAACGGTTCTTGGTGGCGCGCAGAATTTTAAAGCCGCCGTAACGGTCGCCTTCCAGCTGTAACACCACATCTACCACGTGCTCCAACACTTTTGGCCCGGCAATAGAGCCTTCTTTAGTAACGTGCCCAACAAGTACAACCGCGCTGGTGCCGCGCTTGGCCGCCTGCATGAGCATTTGGGTGCTATTGGTTATTTGCGACACGCTGCCCGAGGCCGACGAAATAGCGCTGGCGGCAATTGTTTGTATGGAGTCGACAACAACTAAGTCGTAGCTGTTGGCAGCAATTGTGGCGGCAATGTCGTCGGCGCTGGTGCTGGTGGCCAGCTGTAACGACTTACCGGATACGCCCAGCCGCTCGGCGCGCAGGCCAATTTGGTGGCCGGATTCCTCGCCGCTTACGTACAGCACTTTGTGCTTGCGGGCTACAGCGTCGGCTAATTGTAATAATAATGTGCTTTTGCCAATGCCTGGCTGGCCGGCAATGAGGGTAACGCTGCCGGCAACAATGCCACCGCCCAGCACGGTGTCAACGTCGTGCATCTCTGTTTGCAGGCGCTTTTGGTCGCTGGCGGCCATGTCGCCTACCGAGGCTGGAGTCAGCAAACGCCCGCTGCTTGCGGGCACGCCAGCGGATGACTCCATAACGAGTTCTTCTTGCAGCGTGTTCCACGCGCCGCACTGCGGGCATTTCCCTGCCCAGCTAAGGCTCATTTCACCGCAATTCGTGCAAACGTACCGGACTTTTTCTTTCGCCATGTTCCCCTATTGTAACACTTACTGCTGCGATGCGGTGGCAGCGTGGCTATCTAGCGCTTGCTGCAATTGCTGCTCTTCTACGGCAATGCTGTTGCGGGCGTCGATAAGCTGGTTGTACTTATTGATGTGGGCATTTGCCGCAGCCACAGTTGCTTTGTACCGGCTAACGTCTGCGTTGAAATCACCCACTGCTGCGTTGTACTCACTAATGCTATTGGCGGCCAGTAGGGCGTCCATTTGGGCGCGGCGAGTTTTGAGGCTTGCCTCCTGGCTGGCGATGCTGGATTTATCGGTTTCTATCTGCTTTTTGAGGGCTTCGAGCTGTTTGTCATAGTCGGCAATCCGGTTGGTGCGCTCGGTAAATGCCGCCTGGTATTTGTCGTGGAGCGCAATTACCTCTGCGCGGTTGGTGAAATACTTTTTGTAGTAATCCTCCAAAGGCGCAGGCAGTGTGGCAACTTCGGTGCCAAAAATAGAATGGTACTCGTTTGTAAGGTCGTGCGGCTCGCTCTTTTTATAGGCGTCAATTTTGCTGATGAGCTCCGGGTCGGTCACGGT
>DATIIE010000082.1:0-6401 GCA_035479955.1 Saccharimonadales bacterium (SeqCode) | reverse complement strand
AACATCCGTACCATTTATCACCTTGAGCAGGCGCTGCGCGCCCAAGCGCTCTTTAAGAAGGACAAAGACTACGTTGTCACCAAAGACGGCGAAATTGTTATCGTCGACGAATTTACCGGCCGTTTGCTGAAAGGCCGCCGCTACAACGAGGGCTTGCACCAGGCAATCGAAGCCAAGGAAGGCGTAGAAGTGCAGCAGGAAAGCATGACGCTGGCGACCATTTCCTTCCAGAACTACTTCCGCCTGTACGAAAAACTGTCTGGCATGACCGGTACCGCCATGACCGAAAGCGAAGAATTCCACCAAATCTATAAGCTGGATGTCGTGGAAATCCCCAGCAACCGCAAACTGGCCCGCCAGGACCGCCCGGACCGCATTTACAAGAGCGAGCGCGGCAAGTTCAAGGCCATCGTAAACGAAGTGAAGATGCTGAATGCCAAGGGCCAGCCAGTGCTGATCGGCACCGCATCCATCGAAAAGAACGAACTGCTCGGCAACCTGCTGTCCAAAGCAGGCGTCCCGCACGAAGTATTGAACGCCAAGAACAATGAAAAAGAAGCAGCAATTGTGGCGCGCGCCGGCCAGAAGGGCGCTGTTACCCTGGCTACCAACATTGCCGGCCGTGGCACCGACATCATCTTGGGCGAAGGCGTGAAAGAGCTGGGCGGCCTGTACGTGCTTGGCTCCGAACGCCATGAGTCACGCCGCATTGACAACCAGCTGCGCGGCCGCGCCGGCCGTCAGGGCGACCCCGGCGTTACCCAGTTCTTCGTAAGCACCGAAGACGACCTTATGCGCATCTTCGGCGGTGAACGCATCGCAGCCATGATGGAGCGCATGAAGGTAGACGAAGAAACACCTATCGAAAACCGCCTTATCAGCCGTTCGCTGGAAGGCGCCCAGAAGAAAGTGGAGGGCTTCCACTTCGACCAGCGTAAGAACGTTGTGCAGTACGACGACGTCATGAACCGCCACCGTAAAGCTGTATACGCAATGCGCAAGGAAATCCTGCGCTCCGGCGACATCAGCAAGCGCGTGAAGATCTTTATCGACGAACAGGCGACCATGCTCGCCGCCTCGCCCGAACTGCTTACCGACCACTTCGAAGACAACGTCCGCGACGTATTCCCATTCGACGACGCCGCCCTCGACCGCTTGTTTGACACACCCTCCGACAAATTCGGCGGCGCCTTAACCAAGGCCGGCCACGAACTGTACGAAGGCCGCGAAGCGGCATTTACCTCTGAAATGCTGCGCCACGTGGAGCGCGATATTTACCTGCAAGTGCTCGACAACCTATGGATGCAGCACCTTGAAAACATGGACCACTTGCGCGAAGGCATCCACTGGATGAGTGTTGGCCAGCGCGACCCGTTGGTCGAATACCGCCGCCAGGCACAGCGCTTGTTCGACGCCATGCAGATTGCTTTGCGCCACGACGTGCTGCAATTTGTGTTCAACGCCCAGCCCGTTGACGCTGCTGCATTACAACGTGCAACAGAGACAGAACTGACCCGCGCTGCCCGCAGCTCAATCAGTAACGCCAACAAAATCCTGGACGTAAACGACGAATTTGAAGCCGCCGACTTCCGCGACGCCAACCAAAAGGCCAACGCGCCAGTCGCCAAAAAACCGGAAATTCGTAAAAAGGCCCGCAAAGCTGAGCGCAAGCGCAAAGCCCAAGGCCGCAAACATAAATAAAAATTAACCAAAAATATACCGAATGAAACATGTAGTTACTGAAATCAAATTGAAAAACGGCGCCCGCGGGCTGCTCATCCACATCCCGGACGCCTCTGTAATGAGCTTCGAGTTCAACTTCCGGGCAGGGGAATACCTTGTTGAAACAGAGAAGTGGGAAACGCCGCACCTTATGGAGCACATGCTCCTGGGCGCTAACGAACGCTTTACAAAAAGCCGCATTTTCCAGGCCGAAATAGAGAAAAACGGCGCCTACAGCAACGCCAGCACCAGTGCCTATGACATCAGTTACGAGGCTGAATGCGCCGATTTTGAATGGGAACGCATCCTGGACCTCATGCTGCTTGCTATCACCAAGCCGTTGTTCCTGGCCGACGAATTCGAGGCCGAGGCCGGCAACGTGCGCGAGGAGCTAACAGCGCGCCACAACAATCATTTCCGCCATCTCAGCCTGGCGCTGCGCGAGAAGTACGGCTTTACCGCCAAAACAGACGAAGAGCGCCTGAAGCTCATGGAAAACGTCACCGTAACAGATGTGCGCGAGCACTACGAGCGCACCCACACCACTAAAAACCTGCGCTTTATTATCGCGGGCAACCTCACGCCAAAGCGCCATGCGCAAGTAGAGGGCGTGTTAGGCGCCGTTGAGCTGCCAACTGGCACCGAACGCCTGGAATTGCCCATAGAAAAGCCTAAGCCGCAGGCCGCCCCAGTATATATCCACGACAAAAGCGTCAAAAACCTGTATTTCTTCATAGATACATTCCTGCTGCGCCGCTTAAGCGACGACGAATCCGACGCCCTCAACCTGGTGAACACCATGCTCACCGAAACGCTGTACAGTAAAATCCTGGGCACCGCCCGCGAACGCGGCCTGGTATATGGCATGAGCAGCGGCTACGGGCAAACGCTCAGCAGCGGTAACTGGTGGTTTGGTACGCAAGTATCGCAAAAGAATGCCGAGGCGCTATTTGAGATCATCATAGACGAACTGAACAACGTTTTCCGGGGTGAGATTGCCGCCGAAGACATTGAAGCTGCCAAGGCCTACGCACTCGGCCGCTTCCAGCGTTCAGCCCAAACTGTTGCCGGCGTGGCAGGAGGCTACAGCGGCCGCTATTTCTTCGACGAGACCATCGACGACTACTATCAGGTGCCGCGCCGCATCGAGGCTATTACCAAAGCGCGCATTGTTGAAACCGCCCAGGCTATGTTTAAAGATAATATTTGGGGCCTAGGCGTGCTTAGTAACTGCGAAAAGCCGTTCGCTACAAACCTGTACAAGAAAATCACACCACTTTGGGCACAAGATAAAGACTAAAACTGGTTGTATATAGCAAAAGAGCGCCGCTGTGGGCGCTCTTTTTAGTTGCTGCTTCGGGCAGGGAAGACTACCAAGGTCTTTGCCCTACGGGCGCGGTGGGGGGAGAATTTCATCCTCTTCGTCATCCTCTGGGTGACGGCTCCGTGGGTCTGCCTCTTCTATAGGTATATACTCTGGAGCGGCGCTCCGGCGACGGATTGCGTACGCACCGATACCGGTTCCTATGGCCATAGTAGCGATTGCACCAGCGAGGGGCCAGTTAACGTCTACGCTATTCTTCTCACCATTGTTGTTTATGAGCGGGGCGACATTAGCTGCTGCACTCGAGCTAGCGGTAGGAATAGGTGTGAATTCGGTAGTGTGCGGCGGCGTAGTGGCAGCAGCGCTACCGCCACGGGGGCCGCCTACGTGAGGCTCAGTGGCCGGGCTTGTAGTGGCGTGTGTAGCAGGGTGACTGCCGGTTGCGCTACTGGTAGGGTGGCTAGCCGGGTGGCTGGTTGGGCTGCTTGTAGTGTGGCTAGCGGGATGGCTAGTCGGCGCAGTCGTAGGATGGCTGGTGGGTGCGCTTGTTGTAGGGTGCGGAGCCGGGCTAGTGCTCGTGTGTGGGGTTGGGCTGGTAGTTGGAGCAGGGTTTGAACCTGTGCCAGGGTTACGATCCGTTGGGTCGTGCATATGGCCGGGAGTGCCAGCAGCAGGTACTTGGGCCTCAACTTGGTCCTTAATAGCCGACATGTGTTCAAAAGCGGTAGAGCCTTCCTGTGGTAACAGCGGCTTGCCGCCGTGGTTTTTAGCAGTAATCTCGCTAATAGTACGGATAGCGTCAGCGTTGCTTGGGTTGTGTACAACATGGTTGTCGCCCAAGTGTTTAGCTTGGTCCCAGGTCATATCGTGGTTGGCATCCAGACCCATGACGTGCTGTACGTATTGGGTCTTATCGGTTTCGCTCATCTTGTTAACATCGTAACCAAGATCCTTCAGGCCACTCAGGGTAGTGTGCCATACAGTACCAGGGCGGCCGGTGCCGTCGGTAGGCAGTTTGGCGTCATCGGAGTATTCACCAATCTTGCCGCTGCCAGTGGATTCTTTCAACCAGTTAACCTGGTCTTCGCTCAAATGTACGTTGTCGGGCAAGTGGTTAGGGTCAACGGTGGTGCCTTCAGGTACGGTAAATGCGCCGTTAACGTTCGGGTTCTGGTTGCCAGTGCCCGTGTTCGGGTTAGTGCCAGCAGTAGTTTCGCTGGTGTGCGGGGTTGGGCTTGCAGAGGTGTGGCTTGGGCTCGGGCTAGCGTTGTGGCTGGCCGGGTGGCTTGGGCTTGGGCTGTGGCTAGGACTATGGGTAGCGCTCGGTGAATGGTTGGCACCTGCAGAGTGACTTGGGCTAGCAGGAGCGCTGTGGCTTGGCGTGTGGGTAGGTGTAGGAGCGTGGTTCGAAGGGTCAACGCCATGTGACGAAGCCGAAGGAATAACGCCTGCACCGTGGTTGGTAGAGTCAAAGGAATCTGCTGCAACCGTTGAAGGAGTGGCTTCAGTGGTAACCATGTGAGATGCGCCAGTGCTTGGCGGCAGGGATTCGGCGCCGTGGAGGGCAATACCTTCACCAGCGTGCATGCCTTGGCCTAAACGGTAAGCCAGTACCATACCGGCAGTTGTTCCCAGGGCGGCGACAGTACCTACGCCAATAAGGCGAGCACGGTTAGCGCCGGTTGGGTTTTCACGGTAATTGCGCAAGGCGTGCAAGTAGCGGCCCTGGCGACGCTCGCGGCCTTCATTGCCACGGAGGTGCATGCGGGCAGCAAGCTTAAGTACGCCGTCGTAGGCTTTGCCTAAGCGGCTGCGTTCTTCGGCCAGTGTATCAATAACAGCGACACTTATATCTTCTTCAACAGGGGTGAAGGGGGTGTCAGTGCCCTTAGATTGTTCCTCTACACGTTCAGGCAGAGTGGCTATCACCTCGGCAGCATCTCCAGCATCTGCGGCTTTTTCGCTTTGGCTAACGATGTAGCCGTTATTCAGTACGGTGTTTTCACGACTAGTGATGCCGTGTGCGTTAACCATAATAAGGCGGTCGCCGGATTCAACGTCCACAATTTCAATTTGGTCGTTGCGCGTAAATTCAGTGTCGCCCAAAGCACTACCCGAGCGCAGACGGCTGTCGATAAGGGTTTCTACATCTGGCTTACCTTCTTCTTCGGTGAGGCGAGACCTAATGATGCGGATGCCTTCGCTGGCAAACAACAAGGCTTTGTTCTTACCATCATCACCCTTAAAGGTACGGATGGCGCCGGCGTGGGCGCTTTGGCCCATAGGCACTTTTTCATCGGCAGCATTAGCTGCATTCATTGCTGCGGCAATGGCAAAGTGCTCATCTTTGCCGTCTAATTCAGCAGCTTCTAACTCAGTTTTAAGTGTTTCTGCTACTGTGCGGGCGGCAGGGGCGTCTTCCTGGGCGCCATTGTGAATACCCATGTAAGCACCGTGCTCACCAGAAAGGACGGTGTTACGGTTTTCCGGGCGATAAGCGCGGATGCGTTCACTGTCGGCTTCGGACAGGTCGCCGCGGTCGGCGGCTGCAATATTCGCAGTACCAACAAAAATAGTAAGAGCCTCAGTTTCTGGGCTCCGAGCGCCTTCAACTACCGGTGGGGTAGGCAAGGGTGCTGATTCTGATGGGGGGATGGGTAATCTCATGCTCGTATACTAACATTTTTTTGCTTGCAAGTCAATATAGCGTAAGCGTATATTACCAGTGATAGAGCGACGGCCTAGTGGCCGGGGTGGCGCCTGTTGTAACGACGGCCACGGCGTATTGTATGCTCGCCAACTATTTCATCGATGTTTACCGGGTCGACGTGGGGGGCTCTTGGAGCTGTGTCGTAGTTTGACGCCCTGTTGTTGAGAGCGTGGGCGGTGCCGTCTACTAGGTCGAGGCGCCGGCCACCACTTACCAACGGAACGCCGGTGCGCCGGCTACTGTTGCGAGCCTGGCGGCCCTCGCGGGCGATTTCAGAACGGTCATGCTTAGCTTGCTGCCATTGTTGATCCTGGTGGGCCTGGTGTGCGTCATGGCGGGCATCGCGGCTGCGGTGGCGCAGGTGGCGGATAGTGCCAACTGCGGCGCCAATAACAGCTGTACCGCCCATTACTTTGGCGATAGTTTTGCCATGGCGGTCTGCACCTTCTCCGCCTAGGCCATAGGTGTTCGATACGTTTTCCATGGCGACAGTGTGGTTGCCATTGCCGCTAGGGGCGGGGACATTCTCAACAGCCCATTGCATGCCGTGGCCACCACCACCGGTTTCCATGCCGTGGCGTGCAGCCATTACTTTAGCTACACCAAGGCCAGCCAGTGCTACGCCGCCAACGATGGCGTGAAAGC
>DATIIE010000081.1:0-2697 GCA_035479955.1 Saccharimonadales bacterium (SeqCode) | reverse complement strand
CCATGTCCATGTCCGCCGCCCTAATACCCGAACGGGCTGGTAACAAAGTGGTTGTAGCCCACCACGAAGGTGAGCGTCAGGATAATCCAGCCAACATATAAGGCAGGCGCGCGCTTGAAGGGCCCTTTGTAATTCCAGGAGTTAGACCACAGGTTAAAGCCTTCAATAATAACGTATTGGATGAGCGCCACCACAAAAATTGCCAGTACAAACGGCACGCCAGCGTGGCGCACAATTGCCCATGTGTCTTGCATAACCAGCATGTAAACGCCCCAGAACAGCGGCAGGCCCAGCAACAGATAGCGGCGCTTTTCGGCGGCCGGGTAAATCCACAGCGGGAATGTAAACTGGCCAACATATTCGTACACAATGCCCTGCATCGCCCCGGCGAACACGAACTGCGCGGGCAGCAGGCTGCCGGTTTGCCACAGTTGGTAGAAGGAGCTACCTGTCATGCGCTGCAGCGACGAATCCAAAAACGCAAACAGCGCAAACGCCATAAGCACGCCGCACAGGTCGCCCACGGTTTGCTTTAGGTCGCCCTTTAATTTCTTGCTGCGCTTCACCAGGTACACCAGCACAAACGACGCAGCCAGCAGCACGCCGCTTACAATCATCATAATTAAGGCTGTTTTCTCGGTTACCATGCAAATTCCCATTTGTTTTATTGTAACAAAAAACGAGGCCAAAAGTGCGAGCCTCGTTTAATTGCGGTTTGGTGGAGCTACAGGGACTCGAACCCTGGACCTCTTGCATGCCATGCAAGCGCTCTAGCCAACTGAGCTACAGCCCCATAAATGTGCGGTGCACATTTATGTAGCATAGAGCGAAGCGTCCTTCATAAAACAAGAACGGCGGTTCGCGCCAGCCACAGCAGTGATTTTAACAGATACAGGGAGAAATTAAAAGCCTAGAAAATGCGCTTCTGCTTGGCAAACCGGAACGACAGCAGCACCAGGAAAAGCAGGAAAGTATTTAGCACCCAATAAAACCACGGTTCGTGCTGCAAGGGCAGCTCCACATTCATGCCGTACATGCTAAAGAACAGGTTTGGCAGCGCAATAATAACGGTAGCCGCGGTTAAGATCTTCATGGTGCGGTTCAGGTTGTTGGAAGAAATGCTGGTGTAGGCTTCGCGGATGTGGATGATGCTTTGCATGTTGCTGTTGCAGGCTTCGATGCTCTGTTCGTTGTTTAGCAGCAGGTCTTCGACAATGTCCTGGTCTTCGGCGAACAGCGGCATGTAGCGGCCCAGAAGCAGGCGGCGCAAGGTGGCGTTAGTGGGCATGAGCGAGCTTTGGAACTCATTCAGCTCGTCCTCTATTGTTACAAAATCGATGAAGTCCTGGTTGGTAATTTCGTGGCCGCGCAGACGGGAGCGGATCAACTTAATTTGCTTGCTGGTGCGCGAAATAAAACCGTCGTACTGCTCGACAATTTGCTGCAGAATGAGCAGCACCAGCTTGGCGCGCTGGGTGGTGGCAAAGTTGAGCTTGCCTGCCATGAACGCGTCCAGTGCCGGGATGCGGATTTGCGACACCGTAATCACTACTTCCCCGCCAAAAATAAACAGCAGCGGCGCGGTCAGCAATTCGCCGTCGGCGCTCTTGTAGGCAAAGCGCACAAAAATGTAGCTTTGGTCGCCCTCTTTTTCCAGGCGCGGCATTTCGTCTTCGTCGAGGGCGTCCTGCAAGTGGCCTTCCACCAGCTCAAATTTCTTTACAAGTTGAGCGATTTCGTCGTGGCTGGGCGCTTCGGCGTACACCCACGAACCTGGCTTGTAGCCGTCGAGTTCGCGCATCCGCTCGCTGCGCACGCTTTTGTAGAAATACTTAATCATAGAGGCCCTCTTCTTTTACAGGGTTATTTTAATCTCATTGTAACACCGCGGCGGGCTTGCGGTAACCCCTATTGCTTATCGAGGAAGGCGCGCAGCTTTTTTATGCCCATGGCGCGGGCTGAAAAAGCCTTCTTTTCGTCGTCGGTGAGCTCGGCAAATGTTTTGCTGCTGCCGTTTGGGATAAAGGTGGCGTCCCAGCCCATGCCGTTAGTGCCGCGCGGTTCGGGCGCAACCTGGCCTTCCACGCTGCCGTCAAAAAAGTGTACTTGTTCACCATCGCAGTAGGCGTAGGTTACGGTGGCAATGGCTCCGCGGTGCGCCAGAGTATCGGCAACTTTGCACATGCCAATGGTGCCAATCTCTTCCAAAAAGTATTTCACGAACGTGCCGGGCAAGCGGCCCATGGCGGTAAATACCAACGAGGTGTCTTCCACCAGCACCGGCTCTTTGAGGATGCTGTAGGCCTGGCGGGCTTTGTGTTCGGCAACGGTGCGCGGGTCTAGCGACTGTAGTTCATCCAGGTCTAACTTGTGGTGTTTTATGGGCAAGCCCAGCCACATTTTTAGGTAGTCGAGCTTGCGTTGGTTGCCGGTAATGAACACAACTTCTGCCATATTACTTCCCTTGCTTTTTGGATACTGTAGCAGGCAGCACCATGAACCCCAAGCTCAGCGCCAGGAGCACGGCAAAGCCGCACATAATAGACGGGATGCCGCGCACGGTGTCGCGGCTCAGCAAATTAACTAAAATTGTTGGCACAATAAATACCAGGTAACCGAATGTAAGGCCGCTGATTGCCCGCTGCTGCTTTTTGCTGGTGCTGGCGCGGTGGAACTTTACGCCCAAGTATACGGCTA
>DATIIE010000080.1:0-1572 GCA_035479955.1 Saccharimonadales bacterium (SeqCode) | reverse complement strand
CTGTTTGTTGGCGGCCACCTGGTCGGCCAGCAGTGCAGCAATCTGCTGTTGCTGCTGGGCATTAAAGCGGGTGAGGATGGCGGCTGATGTCTCAGAACTGATAACAGGGGCGATTTTATCGTCCGGCGGTTTGATAATGGCATTTACCGGTGCATGGGCCACAGAGCCCACTACCTTACCCGGCGCGCGCAGTACAAAAAGCCCGGCGCTGCCAATACTGCGCAGGGTGAGCATAATACCGCTGCCAATACCCCTCACCGTAAACAGCAAGCCGTTTCCTACGCCGCGTACTGCAAACAACATGCCACTGCCAATACCGCGCCCCACAAATGCTACGCCGTGCCAAGTGCCAACTGCAGCCACGGCCGTACCATGCGCCATGGCTCGGCTACCGCGAATAGAGGTGTTTGTCACCGATTTGCACGCCCGATACACGCCCATGCCAGCAACCACCATGTCTCGCTCGCCGTTTTCCATCATGCGGGAAAAGCCGTCGGTCACAAAGTTGGGGTCAGACACCGATGCACCCATGGTGCTGTTGTGCGGATATGTTTTTGCCGCAAGTACGGTGTTAGACCCCAGCGCAGTTACCAATGCAGAGGTGAGCGTTAGTATCAGAAGCGCCAGCGGTACGACAAACGCGTGGCGAAACTTATAAATAAAAAAGAGGGTATGTTCGAACATATATTCCACCTGCGTCACTACACACAGAATATAAATTATACACTCAATTTGTTGATTTCGCACCTATATTAGATTAAGCTGGCGCTTTTCGGTATTTAAGATAGCAAAATCCTGAAGGTTTGACATAGAAAAAGCGTAAGCGTAACGTGATAATTAGTTAGCATAAAGGAGAAAATATGAATTATTTAGTCCTGTATAACACCCTGGTGGGTATTGCCGCTGGAGTGGGTCTGATAGGTGTTGCCATGCTACTCAAAAAACTGTACGCCAAAGAGAAAGTCGCTGCCGATGGCTGGGCGCTGTTGTTCGCACCAGCTGGCGTAATTCTTACGGTCCTTGGTTTTGCTATAACTCTGAGCTGGCCGTACCGCGTGCCAGGTACATTTGACGCAAATATCCTGTTTGGCGAGCCCGCGGTGGCCTTTGGCCTGCTGTTGCTGGCTGCTTCGGTATATCTGTGGCAGGAGCGCGCTGGGCTGGACATCGCCAAGGTGTGGCGGGTGCTGAAACCGGTTTCTATTTACGTATTTGCGATTGGTTTAGTGATGGGCGCCTGTGCCATTTCGTGGCTGCGCTACCAGCTCGGCGCTGCGCCGCCCACCGAGCCAATTAGCGGGCGCGTGGGCAACCACCCGCTGCTGGAGGCGTCGTTCCTGTTTGGTTTGTAT
The DNA here is from genome assembly GCA_035479955.1 of Saccharimonadales bacterium (SeqCode). GTDB lineage: Bacteria > Patescibacteriota > Saccharimonadia > Saccharimonadales > UBA4665 > PMNU01. The sequence continues at coordinate 220 of DATIIE010000080.1, read as the reverse complement.
GGCCTGGTTGCGCTGGGCGCGTTGTTCTTCCCCCTGCTGCCCGGTGGAAAGAACCCTAAAGTGGCAAAACTAGTGTACTGGGCATGGTTGGTCGCCGGCATAGTATTCCTGCTGTTTAGCGCCCTCAACTACTACACGCACATTGGCTTGCTGCAAAATGGCACAGCAGGCACCGATTACAAGTGGTAAGAACAGCGTAAAATAAGCTAACATAAAAGCG
>DATIIE010000079.1:0-6953 GCA_035479955.1 Saccharimonadales bacterium (SeqCode) | reverse complement strand
TAACCGGTTGGACACTCAACTGGGGTCCGTCGTCTTTCATTTTTTCTCACCCGTGTTTATTTAAGGCGCGTAAGAATATTTTACAACGTTACCTCTGATAAACACAAGCACATTTTTAAAGTGTTATACGGTGAGGATTATGTAGCTGGCTAGCAGCACCAGCCCTAAGATAAGCACAACCGCCACCCCAATCTGGACCAGGCCGCGCCGGATCGCGCCCGCCGCAAGCGGGTTCCGCCCAATAGAGATCAGGCCAGAGCGGATAGAGGTGTAGAGCAGCGCCGCAGTACTTACGAATGCCAGCAGCAGCAATATTGAGCAAACCAGAATGCGCATCAGCGACACCGGCCGCCCGGCAATATTGTTGGCTAACCCCTGCACAAATGGCGGGATGTAGCCGCTGGTGGGCGCCTGGTAGAACGAAATGCCAATCAGCAGTGGCACGCGGCCAAGGTGCACGGTGTGCTGTTTGCCGCTGGTGTCGGTTATGGTGCGGGTTTTGGCGCTGGTGGTTACGAAGTCGCTTTGCGCGGTGCCCACCACTTGGTCGCTGCCACTAGCCAGCATACCCACACCGGCAATTGGCGACGCGGTGATCTTGTCGCCGGCCCGCACGTCGCCGTTAATGTCGCTTACTACCACTGGCACGCTGCCGCTAATAACAATTTGCGTTTGCGCTGTGCCATTAGACAGTGCCACGAGCGGCCTGTCGCTTACAACGCCTGCCAGGCGCGCCCCGTTTTCCTGATTCGCAAGCTCAACTGTTTTTTCATCGCCCTTTTTGGTGCTTACCAGGGCGCCGGCAATAAAATCGTCTTTGTCGCCGTTGATATTGAAGCCTTGGGCAATTGCCTGGCTGTCGTTGTCTTGTGCAGCAGCCGATGGGCCGATGGGCGCAGCCGTTAAGGCCAGCAGCAGGGCTACGGCCAGCAGGCAGTTACGGAGTCGGTGTAGGGGAATTTTCATGAGGCTCGCCATCGTGCTTATCCTCCAAAGTATAGCATTTTGTATGTAGCCGGGCCGGCACGGGTTTTGCCTGGCCGGCCACCACCCGGTACACTAGCCGTATGGATTTGGAGGATTACCGCCCGGCACCGCATGTACTACAGGCGCTCACGCAGGTTGATTTTGTGGCTGTGGTTGGGCCCACGGCCGTTGGCAAGACAACGCTCATCAAAGCAGCCGTGGCGCGCGACCCGCGCGTGCATATGCTGGTTGCCGGCACCAGCCGTGCGCCCCGGCCTGGCGAGCAAGACGGTGTGGATTTCCATTACGACACACCCCAGCACATGCTGGCCCGTGCCCAGCAGGGCGGGTATGTCACCCTTATTAGCGGTGTCAGCGGCGACTTGTACACTACCGCGCCCGAAGATTATCCTGCAGGCAAAACCGTGCTGCTGGCCACGCTTTCGTCTGTAGTTACTGATTTCCGCAAGCTCCCCTACAAGCAGTTCCGTACTATTTTTATTTTGCCGCCCAATTACGAAACCTGGCAGCAGCGCCTGGCCCAGCACGGATTTGACGCCGGGCAATTGCAGCGCCGCTTAAGCGAAGCCGGCGAATCCCTGGCATTCGGGCTAGCCGATACCAGCGCCTATTTTGTTATTAACGACGAGCTGGATACCGCAATTGACGATTTCACAGCACTGGTATTAGGCCAGGAAACACCTGCGCGCACGCAGGAGAACCAACGGCGTGCCCGCCTTTTAGCAACAGATTTACTGGCAAAAATACGCGCGAAAACCGCAAAATAACAGCGGTAACCGAACATTTTAAGAATTTGTTTACTTAACTGGTAAACTAACTGGCAAAACGACGAGAGTTGTGTATAGTAAGCACATGGAATTAGACGACGAGCTTCAGCATAAGGTTGCCGCCTACAAAGTCTCCCAGGCCGCGCTAGCGCCAATCCGCCACGCGCCCCTTTTATTCGCGGTGGGCATTACCGGCGCAGGCAAGAACACCTTGCTGGATTACCTTGTTGAAACCTACCCCGACCAGTACCAGTTTATTGTGTCGCACACCACCCGCCCCATGCGCCCGTACGAGCGCCAGGACGTAAATTACCACTTCGTGAGTTTCCCGGCTATAGCCAAAATGCTCGACAGCAACGAGTTTATCGAAGCTCAGGTGGTGCATTACGACAACGTGTACGGCACCAGCATCGCTGAAATCGCCCGTGCCCAGGCCGGAAATAAAATTGCCTGCGGCGACGTCGAAATTCAAGGTGTAGACGAATACCACGCCCTTGGCCTCAACGCCAGGGCTGTTTTTTTATTGCCGCCTACATTTGAGGTGTGGCGCTCGCGCTTGCTGGCCCGCTACAAAGAAGTCGGCCACATCGACAAAAAAGACCTGAGAAACCGTTTGAAGAGCGCGCTGCTGGAAATCCGCCACGCCCTGGAACGCGACTATTACTACATTGTTATCAACGAAGATTTGATTGACACAGCCGAGCTGGTAAACCAAATTGCCCACGGTGAAAATGTGCCGCCGCACTACCCCAAAGCCGTAGCTATTGCCGAAGAGATCATGTCCGCCATCCGTACCGAATTGGAAAAGTTGGGCACAGCCGGGCAGCCGGCGTAGTTTTAAGGGCTATGCTTCTCGCGTAGCGCCGTACACTGCAAGGTCACGCATAAATACTATCTGTTCGGTTTGCCAATGCGTTGGCAGCCGGTCGAGTGAGTTAATTGCGGCTCCGGCAAATTCGCGTGCCAGTTCCCTTGCTTCATCTATGGCGCTGGTTTTATCCAGAATCATGCGGCAGGTGCTGAAATCTTCGTCGCTGAGCGCGGCGTTGCCCAGGCTGCGCAGTAGCAGGCCGCGGTCGCGGCCGCTGATGCGTTCTAAGGCCGTGGCCACGATCCAGGTGTGTTTGCCCTCGGCTATGTCACTTTTTTGCGGCTTGCCGGTAACGGCCGGGTCGCCGACAACGCCGAGTACGTCGTCTTGCAGCTGGAACGCTTTGCCTGCGGATTCGGCATAGGGTGTAAGTAGCTCAATTTCCTGGGCTGGTGCGCCAGCCAGCGCCGCGCCAACGGCCAACGGCTTAAACGTGTATAAACCGGTTTTGAGCCGGTAGGTTTCCAGTATTTCGGTTGGCGTTGGCGGTTTTGCTGGGTCGGCTAGCAGGTCGCGGGCCTGGCCTATGCCGGTTTGCACTAAGTAGTCGCTCGCGATGTTGCTTGCCAGTATTTTATTGTCGCTGGGTACGGCCAGCCCGCCCAGCACCCGGTTGGCGTGCATGTGCATGATAAAGCCGGCGTTCAGCGCGCAGTCGGCGCCGAGTTTTTTCGGGTTACGGCCAATGCCGTGTTCATGCAAATAGCTGGCCATGGCTACGTGGGCGGTAACGTCGCCGCGCCGCATGTCGGTGCTGTCGTGGTGGTCGTCGGTAATAAGCAAGTTGGTGTGCCAGGCCTCTACTGCACCGGCAGCCTGGCTGATCATTGCTGTGTCTGTACCGCCGAGCGTCCGGTAGCCGGTTTCTGTCAGCACGCCGCGTATTCGCTTGGCCGGACGCTGCATAACCCGGGTGCCAACATACATTGCCTCTTGTACGGGCGGCGGCTGGCCGGCGACTAAGGCGTGCAGGTCGTATACCATCATGTCTATACCGGGCTGTACGGCGCGCTGTTTGGCTTCAAGCGTGGCGGGGAAGGAAGGGCTGATGGTTTGGCGCATGCATTATTCCTTTATTGGCGTTGCCAGGTCGATATCACCTTTGCGGTTCACATAAGCAAATTCCAGCACGCGTTTGCACAGTGTTACATATTGCTCGTAGCGCTTTACCAAATGCGGCGGCAAGCGCTTGTCGAGTGTGTTTACGTAATTGCGCACATGCACGCGCAGCGTTTCCAAAATGTAGGCGCTATGCATCTGGCGCTCGCCGCTGCTGTTATGGAAGTTGGCAAAGGCGTGTTTCAGCAGCGCCACTTGGCCGGGGTCCTGTATGAACGCCAGCTCGCAGTAGCGTTCAACCGTAGACGGGTGGTATTCGTTGAATGGGTTTATAACAAATATGCCCTTGTCGGGGCGCGCGCCGCTGTCCATGTACCAGTCGCCAAGCTCGTCCCAAACACGCGCGACCACATTGCAGGTTTGGATTAGCTGCTGCATGGGGATATTGGAGTAAATTTCAGATAACGGCGCCAGCTTCGGGTCCTTGAGCCGGTAAATACCGTACAGGGAAGAAGACACGCTGGGAAAGCCGGCGCTTACAGTGGTGACATCAGCAATATGCGCGCCGTTGTGTTCCAGGAATTTTTGTTTGCCAGCGGCATTGGCGTGGGTATATTGCCTGCTGAGGCGCTGGAGATAGGCCTCGTTGTGCAGTACTTGGTCGTAGAAACAGGGCACAATAAAGTTTTGGTCTTCGGGCGGCCCAACGCCGCGCTTATCGCCGCCGCTCCTGATATTTGTCTCAATGCGGTTGAGGCCGGCCAGGCGGAACCGGGCCGCGCCGCGCAGCATGGGCACCGGGCGTGCGCCAGCGACTTCGCATGCCCGACTCATAGCCCTGTCGCCGCGGTCGCCTGTTTGGTCGCCCCAGTACATAACTCCGACGCTGACAGTGCCGGCGGCCATGACATCGGCGTAGTCGCTCAGCTCACCATATGACAAACCTGGGTAGGCGGCGCGTAACTTGGACATAATTTCATTGCCTACCACGTGGTTAACTTCGGCGTCAGACCACTCAGGCATGCCGCGGTGGACTATTTCGGTCAGCCTGGGCTGCGCAATTTCCGTAACTACGCCCACACTTCCTAAAATAAGCTTGAACCGGGCCGGGTCAGCTACAAATGTGTCGCCAAACACCGGGTTGGCAATAACTTCTTGCATCAGCCCTAATTGTTCAGCCATACCCACCTCATTACCTTCAGTAAAGCAAATCCGAACAAAAGCAGCAAACGAAAGAACTTGGCAATTACGCGCGGGGCTCGTACAATTAAAACCAATATGGGTGGGACTACTGCAGCAAATAAAGACAAACGCTTCTCTGTTGTAATAGATGGTGATATTGTGCGGCTGAAAACGTGGGGCGAGCTGAATTTAGAAGACCTTGACGCCCCTGTTAATGCAGCGCTCAAGCAAGCCCAAACGCACCACATTGTGAAGCTATTGGATGACATCCGCGAAGTAGACGACACCGGCACCAGCATCTACATACAGGCAAAGGCCATGGGCATTTTGTGGAAACTGCGTACCTTCGACAAAGTTGCTATTCTTATGCAGAGCAGCACGCTCAGCACCATGTTTTTCTCGACGCTGCAGGCGCTGCACCTGAATGGCGACTCGCGCTTCATGGGGTTCGAGAATGAAGCCGAAGCCCTGGCCTGGCTGCACGAAAGCTAAGGCGGCAGGTACTGGCCCGCAGGTTACGGCTTTAGCACTCTTGACGAGCGAGTGCTAAACAGCCTATTATTATACCAATATGACAGACCGCCAGCAGCAAATTCTCCGCTCAATTGTGGAGCAGTATGCAGAAGTAGCCAGCCCTGTGGGGTCAAGCTTGCTTGCACGTGTTTTTGGCGTCAGCAGCGCCACTATCCGCGCTGAAATGGCTGAGCTGGAGCGCATGGACTACATTATGCAGCCGCACACCAGCGCTGGCCGCGTGCCCACCGACAAAGGCTACCGTTTTTACGTAAACAGCCTGTCCGACGAGAAGGAAATCCAAACGCCGCAGCGCGGTGAGCGCGCCCTGACCGCGCGCCTGCAGGACGCTGGCATGCCAGAGCGCACTATCCGCAACGCCGTCGATACGCTGGTGGAGCTCACCCACAACCTTGGCCTGGCCACTATTGGCAACCAACTGTACATGAGCGGCCTGGGCAACCTGTTTGGCCAACCCGAGTTCATGCAGGCCGGCCAGGTGCAGCAAGTGGCGCAGCTGCTTGATAACCTGGAGCCGTGGCTGCGCGAAGCCGCCCCCAACGAGCCGCTGAACGTGTACATTGGCCGCGAAAACCCCATTGGCCGCACTGCGGGCTGCTCGCTCATCATCAGCCGTTTCCACAGCCCCTACTCCGACCGTAGTTATATTGGCGTCCTGGGGCCAACCCGCCAAAATTATCGCGACGTAACTAACCTGGTGCGCCGCACCGGCCAAGCACTTGAGGAGGTATTGTAATGACAAAACACGATCAAACCGAAGAGCCAATTGAAGACTTGCAGCCGCAAGACGGCGCTCCGGCAGCAAACGAGCCAGCCGTGCAGCCTGACGACGCCGGCTTGCAAGCTGAAATAGAGCGCCTGACCGCCGCACTCCAGCGCGAACGGGCTGACGCCATGAATATCCGCCGCCGCCACGATGAGCAAATTGCCGTACTCAGCACCAGCGCTAAAGCCAGTGTGGTAAAAGCGCTGCTGCCGGTTATCGACAACTTTGAACGCGCCCTGAAGCATGTGCCGCAGGACCTGGAAGGCAACGACTACGTCAAAGGTATCCAGGGCATTGTGAAGCAGTTTGAAAAGACGCTCGCCGAACTGGGCGTCGAACGCATCAAAACCGTTGGCGAGCCATTTAACCCGCACCTGCACGAAGCCGTAAGCATGGAAGAAGGGAACGGCTCTGAAGAAGTGGTGAGCGAAGAATTACAGTCTGGCTACGCCCTAGGCGACGACGTTATCCGCCACGCCATGGTGCGCGTAAAAAGCTAGCTGTAGGGGCTGGCGCCTGGTGGCGCCTTTCTGTACGGCCGGCCTGGCGCCCGCAGAATGCTGAACGGGTGCGGATATTGCAAGCTGGCGTGCGTGCGCGACATGCGCCGCCGGTCGATATGGCCAATGCCGACAGAGTTTGCTATCCATTCGCCCTCAGTGACGTTCGCAAGCTGCGGTGTAAGGCCAACAGCTACTTTGTAGCCAAATTCAGGCCTATTCCAACTGCCCAGCGTAATATCGATAATAGTTTTTTCAGGGGTGATAAGGTTGCCGTGCGTTGTCCA
>DATIIE010000078.1:0-41388 GCA_035479955.1 Saccharimonadales bacterium (SeqCode) | reverse complement strand
ATCCCTGAGGTGCGGGGTGGTTTTTTGTTGCTACGGGACTACGGATACCTGCCAGGCAGCACCCGGCTTAGGCCCCCTATAAGTCTTTTACTACTGCAGTAATGCGAAAATCATCACCTGAAACTTCAATAGCGCACAGCTGGTACTCGCCACGCCAGCTGTAACGGTGCACCCAGCTTTCGGCGGCAAAGCGCATCTGGCGCAGCTTCTTAGGGGTTATGTAATCCAGCCCGTAACCTTGGCGGGTGGTGCGGCGGTATTTTACCTCGCACAAATACACGACTGCGCCGCGTGCGGCAATAACATCTATTTCGCACTGCCGGGTACGCCAGTTTTGGGCCAGGATTTCGCAGCCTTTATAGCGTAAAAAATCAGCCGCTACTGCTTCGGCGCGGCGGCCAGTTGCGGTTGTACTCATGCAAATGCTTGTATCGGCCGGAAACTGCGCCTATGTAACTCACAAAGCCCCAAGGTGCTGATTGCCGCGCGGTGGGCGGCAGTGCCATAGCCCACATGGCGCTCAAAACTGTAGCCCGGGTGCACAATGGACATTTCAGCCATGTAGCGGTCGCGCGCCACTTTGGCGATAATGCTGGCGGCGCTGACGGCGGGCACCAGATTGTCGGCGCCCACCAGCGTACTGCACAGAGCGTTTTCCGGAAAGTAATTGTAGTTGCCGTCTACGATCACCTCGGTATATGGCGCTGTTATTGCCGCCAGGGCGCGGTGCATAGCCAGGCGCACGGCTTCAGTTAAGCCAATGGTGTCCAGTTCAGCTGGTTCTACCCAGCCTATACCAAATCCCAATGCCTCTACTCTAATGTGGGCATCCAGTTTTTCACGCTGCAACTTTGAGAGTTTTTTGGAATCGCGCAAGCCAGGTATTGGTTCGCCCAGCAGCACTGCGCCGGCCACAACCGGCCCTGCCCAGCACCCTCGCCCTACTTCGTCGATACCCACTAACATAGCCCGAGTGTAGCATACACTGCCAGCGTAGCGGGCCACATTATGTGATATTTGTCATTTGTTCGGTGCGACAACTATCACGTACAAGGAAACGATTTGCTGCAAAACTGTAGTTATGGCATATGTGCATGAACCCTTCCCCGGAAAACCCAACCGAGACCCCATTCAAGCCTCGGGCACAGCAGAAACACAAACGACAGCCGAAAGTGCGGGCCTCCCACTGCACCGTAGGCACCGCCGCCCCTTGGGCGTTGCACTCGCAGTAGCCGTTGCGCTCGCCGCCGGCGGCTCTGTGGCCTTACTTAAAAGATCTGGTAATGACGCCAGCGAAGGCCACCCAGGCGATGGCAAAGGCGGCGCTGCTGGCGGGCTGGCACCTGCCGTATCACCCAGCCAACGCTTGCCTTCCCCTATAGAGCGCGCTACCAAAAGCCCATCACCAAACACCAAAACAAGCAAAACACCAGGTAAAAAACCGTCATCTAGCCCTAGCAAAACCAGCGGCATTCCTGGCGCACCCGGCACCACGCAAACACATCCCCCCAGCCCCAAATACGACGAATCCGCTAAGTTCGCCTGCACCGGCCTGGTGGTAAACCGCAGCGGCAACACCCTGCACGTCACCCCTACAGTTACCAAACGCGGCAACCCCGACCCCAACAAATTCGTAACCGTTGCCGATTACTACCACGGCGCAAACCCAGCCTCAGACCCGAACAACCACCATATAACCACCGGCACAGGCTTTGCCCACTCTGTAGATGTAGCGGTGCCATCCGACCTCAGCTGGCAGCAAGATGCAGCCACGGTATTCGTTGCCTATTACCCAAGCGGTAACATCCCAACAGACCCTAACCAACTCTCTATACAACACACTGACCCCGGCCGGGTCGCCGCAGCGTGCGGCAACGCGGTTATAACCTGGGCGGCGCAAAGCGGCCAGATGGGCGGTCTCGGCAGCGGTGGCTAGCCGAGGGTAAAACTCCACAATATAAAAGAAGCCCTGTAGGCGGGGCTTCTTTTCTTGTACGTGTGCGGTTTATTCGTGGTTCGCGAGAGCGGCCTGCACCTTGGCTTCAGTTGCAGCTTCAGCTGCGGCCTTCTTGGCGTTCTCAGCTTCGGCGGCTGCGGCTTTCTCTTCAGCGATTTTGGCTTCTTCGTCTTCGGCAGCTTTGTCGTGGACGGAGTTCACAGCCATGCGGTCAAAGTCGACGCCAGTTAAGCGTGCGGCTTTACCAGTGCGGTCGCGCATGTACGTAAGGTAGTTGCGGCGGACTTTGCTACGCTTGGTAACTTCTACCTTCAGCACGAGTGGGCTGTGCAGTAAAAAGCTTTTCTCTACGCCGATACCGCTGGCAATGCGGCGGACGGTAATACGGCTGGTGTGGCTGTTTTTACGGTCGGTGCGGATAACCATGCCCTGGAAGATCTGGACACGTTCTTTGTTGCCTTCACGGATTTTCTGGTGCACCTTTACGGTGTCGCCACTCTGTACGTCAACGACGGCAGATTTCTTATATTTGGCTTCGACTTGTTGGATAACAGATTGCATTCTTAAAACCTTACACTATTTTTCGCTTGATTTCAAGTATATCACATCTGTTGCCGCGTGGGAAGAGTTATGCGGTAACAAGCGTCTCCATGTAAGTGAAGACCGCGTTTGCCTGTAGCTCTGACTGTAAGGCGGCGATAGTGTAGCCATTACCCGGGTCTGGCATGTTGTATTCAGCGCGCTGGGAAGGGGGAAGCCCAAAAGCCGACAGGCGCATAAACCCGGCGCACGCAATGTCGCCGATATCGCGCAGTGAGTAGCCATTGGGCATATCCACCAGGTTCCTTTTTAATGTCGCGTCGTCGTCACCCAGGGCAAGAAGGTTTAGTATGCTGCCCGGCGGATACACAATGCCGTCTATATTTACCTCGGTGAACGTCAAGGCATTTTGCTCGTGTTCGGCCTTGCGGGCCACCACTAGCTTGTCGCCAATCCTCCCGCCGGTTGCGAACAGTTCTGCCATGGGCTTTTTAGTGAAAACGTGTTCAGGGTCCTCAATTGTTTTTACCCAGCGTTCCTCGGCAAGCGGGCAGACGCACTTTCCGAAATTGATGGGGCCTGGCAGCGCTATATCGCCTGGGCCTGGCACTATGGGGCTGAGCTTGGCATTGCATATAGCCGCCAAGGTACGCGCCGGCATATCGTTTCCAAAAGCAGCGAGGTCGATGGGCTTATCGGCCAGCAATTCATCCGGAAATTTGCGCAGTAGCGCGCCCGCGCAAGCCAGTGCCACTAGCAATTTGTGGTCAGGGCCCACGGCAAACGACTCAACGAGTCGCGGCTCCAACCGACGGCCCTGCTGCGCCAGCATATGGTGGAGCGTTACGCCCTGCGACCGGGTTTCATGCACAAATTCTTCATACGTCGCCATATAGCCATATTAAATAATTTATCGGCTTTTATATCAACTAGCCGCCCCTATGCAGGCGGTGGTTGAGCGGCTACAATACCAATAAAGAGTTGGAGGATTACATGGATTACGCCGCAGAAGCAATGAAAAAGCACAAAGAACTGCACGGAAAAATCGCCGTACAGCTAAAAGACACATTAGACAGCCGGGACAAGCTCAGCACCTACTACACGCCCGGCGTGGGCGCCGTTAGCAGCTACATCGCCGAACACCCCAGCGAGGCGCGCGACTACACCTGGCTCGGCAACGCCGTGGCTGTGGTAAGCGACGGTTCTGCCGTGCTGGGGCTGGGCAACATCGGCCCGCAAGCCAGCCTGCCCGTCATGGAAGGCAAAGCCATGCTGTTTAAACACTTTGCCGGCATCGACGCCGTGCCCATTGTGCTCAACGTGCACACCGCCGACGAAATCGTGGCTGCCGTGAAAGCCATTGCCCCCAGTTTTGGCGGCATCAACCTGGAGGACATTGCCGCGCCTATTTGCTTCGAGGTCGAGGAACGCCTGAAGAAAGAGCTGGACATCCCGGTAATGCACGACGACCAGCACGGCACCGCCATTGTTACCCTTGCCGGCCTTATTAACGCCATGAAAGTGACTGGCCGCGAGCTGAAATACGCCAAAATTGTTGTAGCTGGCGCTGGCGCCGCTGGCACGGCTATTGTCAAACTGCTGCATGCCTACGCCAAGCCGCGGATGTTCGTGGTGGACAGCAAGGGCGTCATCAGCGCCAAGCGCACCGACCTCAACGTCGAAAAGAAGGAACTGCTGAAGTACAGCAACCTCTCTGGTGTTGACGGCTCATTGGAAGAAATTATCCAAGGCTGCGACGTGTTCATTGGCGTGTCTAAAGCCGGCCTGCTAACTGCCGACATGGTTCGCACCATGGACAAAGACGCCATTATCTTTGCCATGGCCAACCCCACACCGGAAATCATGCCAAATGAGGCCCACGCCGCTGGCGCAGCTATTGTAGCCACTGGCCGCAGCGACTTCCCAAACCAGGTAAACAACGCCTTGGCCTTCCCCGGCATTTTCCGCGGCGCGTTAGACAACCGGGTGCGCGCCATTACCGACAAGCACAAAATTGCCGCGGCCGAAGTTATTGCCAGCCTGGTCGAAAATCCAACCGCAGACGAAATCATCCCCTCGGTGCTAGAAAAACGGCTGGTTACCGAGATAGCTCAAATTATCGTTTAGGCAGCCTGGGGTGGCGCGGCTGGAAGGGGTGGCGCCGAAAGGGCGGACGCCTCAGTTGCAACACTGGCACTTTCGGCGGGCTTCTTTGCGGCCAATGCTTCGTAATGTGCAATAGTTCCGTCAACACTGCCAATACGGCGGATTGCATTGGCCGCATTCCAGATTTTATTTGCCTTGCCCGGGGTATTGCCGCCAAGCACAATGCCAGTCGGGCCAGCTTCGGTATAGGTATCAAATGAGTCACGCATGCATTCGGTTTGTACAGTGCAGCTGCCGCAATAATTCCCTATAAAGGATCTGGTGCGCATATTCCGCTCAACCTGGTCCTCAGATTCCTGAGGCAAGACTATGAGCGGTGCGTCCGCACATGCCGCCTCCCAGCGCCAATGCGGGTCAGGCATGGGTTCTTCAAGTAGCTTGCCGGCAGTAATAATTTCCGGGCGAGTAGGGTTACGGTTGCTCGACATAGTGCGGGTATTATACTAATTCGCCACTATTTTGCGAAATAAGCCATTAAATATTACTAAACAACTACGCGGTAGACTTCTTCGATTGTGGTAATGCCCTGGATAGCCTTCAGCACGCCGTCCTGCAGCATGGTAATCATGCCGTCCTGGATAGCCACGTTTTGGATACTGTCGGTGGTAATTTGGGCAACTGGCTTGCGGAGTTCCTGTTGGATGCCGGGTGTCATTTGCAGCTGCTCGCGGATAGCGATCTGGCCGCCGTAACCAAACGGGTTCTCGGCGCTAGTGCCGGGTTTGTACAGAGTGAGGTTGTCCAGCGGCGGGGCTGGCACGCCAGGCGGCAATGTGTCCAGCACCGCCTTAATTTGGGCTTTCAGCGCTGCGTCGGGCTGGTAGGCTTGCCTGGTTTTTTCATCGAGGCGGCGCACCAGTCGCTGCGCCATAACAAGGTGCATAGCCGAGGCAAACAATGGGTTAATACCAATAAGGTCGAGCATGCGCGTCAGCGCTGCCGCAGACGACGAGGCGTGGAAGGTGCTCAGCACCAAGTGCCCGGTAAGCGCGGCCTGCAAGCTTGTTTTGGCCGTGTCTTGGTCGCGGATTTCCCCAACCATAACTACGTCAGGGTCAAGGCGCAGCACAGCGCGCAGCTTTTCAGCAAATCCCTGGGCGTTTTGGTCGCCATGCACCGGAATCTGCACCACGCCGGGCATGAAGTACTCAATCGGGTCTTCCAGGGTAATAATTTTGCGTTCGTCGCTGTTCAGTGTGTTAATAAGCGAATACAGCGTGGTTGTCTTACCGGAGCCGGTTGGCCCGACAACAAGCACCAGGCCGGTTGGGTGGCGGATAATGTCATCAACAACGTCGCGCTCGCGCTTGCTAAGGCCCAGTTTGTCGAGGTTGAGCAGCTCCATCTGCATAGTGAACAAACGCATCACCACGTCTTGGCCGTAGGCGGCAGGCACGGTTTCCACGCGGAGGTTAACAGTAACTTCCTCACCGGTAGCCAGTTGGAATTTGCGGTTGATGTGGCCGGTTTGTGCATCTGGCGAGTCGCTGGACACGTTTGCCGCGCTGGCAATAGCCGACATAAGCTGGTGGTACTTTTGCGAGTCGAACTGCGCAATGGTATGCAGCACGCCGTCCACACGGAAACGGATGCGCACGTGGTTTTCCTGGTTTTCCAGGTGGATGTCGGACGCTTTCAGGCGGTAGGCCTGCTGCACCAAAAAGGCCAGCACATCGTCGGCGCGCACCTGCCCCAGGGTTGCGGAAATGCTGTCCAGCAGGGCTTTGTCGTCGGCCTTAACAATGCTGATGTCCTGGTAGGTGACCTTCTTCGGCGGGTCGTACAAATGCATGTACTCGCGGTAGCCAGCGTCGGAAATAAGCCCAAAGTTAGTGCGCCGGTCACTAAAGCGCATTTGCAGCTGCTTGATTGCCTGCTGCGAGGTGGTGTTCACAATGCCGAATAGCGCGTTGCTTTTGTCGGCCTGGATGGGCACGACGCGCGCCTGGTACATTTCCTGCGTGGTCAGCAGGTCTTTAATAAGCACCTTCTGCTGCATTGCCGAGGTGTCAATGTAGTTCAGCCCCAACAGGCGGGCCCGCCGTTGGGTGGCAACTTCTTCATCACGCCGTGCGTCTTGGCTCATATAATCTATAGTAAAGCATAACCAGCGAAAACCGAAGCGGCGCTATGGTATGCTATAAGCATATGCGGGATATTGTGTTAATTGCCCACAATTTGCGGAGCTGTCATAACGTGGGTTCGCTTTTACGCACTGCCGAAGGGTTGGGCGTGCAACGGGTTATTTTGAGTGGATACACGCCACATCCCCAGCACGAAAATGACCGCCGCCTGCCGCACGAAGCGCAGAAAATTTCGCGGCAAATACACAAGACGGCGCTGGGTGCTGAAGATTTCATTCCCTGGGAATACCACCGCGACTTGCTGCCCGTGCTCGCTAAGCTGCAAAAAAACGGCTACAGCGTAGCCGCCGTGGAGCAAACCGATGATTCGCGCTCGCTCCCCAACTATCATCCGCCAGAAAAAATCGCGCTAGTGCTGGGCCGAGAGGTAGAGGGCGTGGAGCAGGAAATTTTAGACGCCTGCGACATTGCCCTGGAGATCCCCATGTTCGGCAAAAAAGAATCGTATAACGTGGTGCAGGCCGCGGCTATGGCTATGTACCATTGCCGGTTTACGGTGTAGCTAACGGGTGACGACCCTCCCGCGCCGCAGTGGCAGGCAGTAAAAAGCTGGCTACAGCCTTACAACCCGCCTAATTCTTCAATTTTTTCACGCAACGAGCGCTGGGCGTAAAACAGCCGGCTTTTGGCAGTGCCCGCCGGCAGGTTCAGTGCCTTTGCTGCTTCTGGCGTCTGGCTGCCGCGGAAGTAAATTTCCACGAGTATCTCGCGGTGGAGCGGACTGATGCGGGCAAGGGCTTGCTCCAGCACAATATTATCGACCAGCTGTTCGGCGTCGTCCGGCAATACAGGTGTTATGCCGGTGGAGAGATCATCAAAATCAATGGGCAGCTCCCGCGCCACCAGTTCCGTTCCAGTGGCTGACGATTCTGATTCTACGACTACCTGGGCCTTGCGTATCGAATCTACGGTAATCCACCCAAGCGTGCGCCGTATTAGCGCGTAAAACCCCGGTGCATCACTTTCAAAGTCCCTGGGTGAGCGCGCGAGGCGCATCACCAGCTCCTGCATCAGGTCGCCGGCATCACCGTGGGAATAGCCGCGGCCTGCAAATTGGCGGGTCATTGCCTGCACAGTGTGGTCGCGGGCTATTTTTTCGGCAAGCGCGCTTTTTTCGGGCGTCCAGGTTTCTGGTTTGCGGTTCATAACCCTGCGCTCTGCCGGCGGCACTGCTGCGGCAACTACCGTGGCTTCTCCAACCACTACCGCGTCAACAGTTCCTGGCCCTAATGTGTGCAGCTCCTTTAATTCAGCGTGGATAGCAGGGTCTGCTTCAAAAACAGGCGCCGGCGCCAGTTCTACAGGCAATTCCATTGGCTGCGGTGCACGACTATTGCCCGCTTTAGTTTCTGGATTCATTACTGTTATTATACCATAAAAGCACAATCTGCCAAGGTGTAGTTGCTGCCATTACGTTTATGTTACACTGTGCGTAAGATGTCACTCACGACAAAAACAAAACGTACCCGAAAAAGTGCCGACAAACGCGTTGCTGGCCGCCACCACAAACGTAATGACCACTATTTAAAGACGTACTGGCCCTACCTGCCACTGGTATTAATGGTGGCTGTGGGCATTTTGGCAAACAGTTTGCTGGGCATGCGCCACAGCGGTGTATTAGGGTACGCCACCGATGTCAGCCCCAGCGTATTGCTATCTGAAACAAACAACCAGCGCACATCGAACAGCCTGGGGTCGCTGGCGCTGAACAGCGTACTGAACCAAGCCGCCCAGGCCAAAGCCAACGACATGGCCGCCCGCGACTATTGGTCGCACAACACCCCAGATGGCAACACTCCCTGGACATTCTTCACTGCTGCCGGTTACCAATACAAAACTGCCGGCGAAAACCTGGCTTACGGCTTCGACACCAGCGCCACCACTGTCACCGCCTGGATGAACAGCCCCGGGCACCGCGCCAACATCTTGAACAATACATACAAGGAAGTTGGGTTTGGTATTGCCAACTCGGCAAACTACCAGGGCACTGGCCCGGAAACTATTGTGGTCGCCATGTATGCCAGCCCGGCCGCTGTTGCTGCGGCGCCTGCACCAACTCCTGCACCGGCGGCGCCAGCAAAATCCACGCCTGCGCCCACCACAGCCGAACCTGCTGCCGAGCAAGCCGCTCCCGCCAGCGATACCCCTGAAGCAAAAACACCTGAAACCAACCAAACCGCTTCGCCAGCTGGCTCCCCGGCAGATGGCAGCAAACCTTCCACCGAAGCGCTGGAAGCCGCCAACAATAACCAAAGCATAACGCGCGTACAATTGCTGGCCAGCTCCAAAGCCGCGCCGTGGAGCGTGTTCGCCGTCTCAACCATTGCAACCGTTGCCCTGGCAATCTTCCTGCTGCGCCACGGCCTGGTATGGCACCGCGTGCTGGTAAAGGGCGAGAAGTTCATTCTGAAACACCGCATGCTCGACATGGTGCTTGTGGGCGCGGCTGTGCTGGGCGTTATTTTGACTCGCACTGTTGGCGTCATTAGGTAAAATACTTTTTCAACGGAGAGACCGCTCACGCGCGGAAAACCGCCATCCGAGCCTGTAGTCTCGGCTGTCGCTTATCCGGCTCCGCTTCGGTTGAGTCTCCCCTTATGAAAAAGTATTTTACCGCTGCGGGTTGCTACTGGACTTTGATATTCGTAGCGCCAGCCAGCTGCCGCAGTTTCTCGATGGAATCAGGGTTGGTTTGGATGCGCGCCGGCAGCTTAATGATCTGCTTGCTTTCGGCCGGGCCAAGCACCAGCACCACTTCGGTGTCGCCAGTGTGGGCGTCTATGGTTTGCTTCAAAGACTTGAGTAATTCGTGGTTGGCAGCGTCCTGCAAACGGACGTACACGCGCGGCTGCGCATTGGCAGCTTGGGCGGCAGCGGCAGCAGATGCGGCAATGCGCGCTTTAGTGGGGCTGGCTGCGGCAGCCGAGCGCTTTTGCCCGGGCAGTTTCACACGCTTGCCGGTTTCGGTGTAAGCCTGGGCCTGCTCGGCGGTAATCTCACGGGCGTCGTCTACCATTACTTTCAGTTCTTCGCCAATCTTGCCCTCGCGGTCTTTGGCACTCAGTTTGCCGCGCGCCAGAATGACACGGTCGCGCTCCCACAGGCCAGTGGTTTGCTGGTAGGCGTTCGGGAACAGGATGAGTTCCAGCTCGCCAGATTCGTCTTCCAGTTTTACGAACGCCATTTTAGCACCGTTTTTGGTGGTGATTTCGCGCATATCGGTAATAGCGCCGCCAACTACCACCGCTTTGCTGTCGTGCTCGGGTTTGAGTTCGGCCAGCGGCATGGTTTGCTCGGCCAAATAAGTAGAGAACATGCTGAGCGGGTGCTGGCTTAGGTACAGGCCCAGCAGCTCACGTTCCCACAGCAGCTGCTCGCGGGAGTTGTAAACCACCGCAGCTTTCTCGAGTGTTAGCTGCGGGCGGGCCACGGGTGCGGCATCGTCAAGGGTGCCAAACAAGTCAACCTGGCCGCTGTTGGCCTCTTTTTGCAGGCGGCTGGCAAAGGCCAGCATCACGTCCATGTTGTGCAGGTATTCGGAGCGGTCGCCAAAGCGGTCGAATGCGCCGGCCTTCACCAGGCTTTCCAGGGCTTTGCGGTTGCAGGCTTTGGTTGAGCACAGCTTCAAATATTCTTCCAGGTTTGCAAACGAGCCGCCGTTTTCGGTGCGGGCGCGGATAATTTCCTCTACTGCCCCAGTGCCCACGTTTTTAATGGCATCCATGCCAAAGCGGATTGGCGCTTTGCGGTTGTCGGGGTTGTTTTTGTCGGGCACTACGCCAAATTCGTGGAAGGATTCGTTCACGTCGGGGGGCAAAACGTCGATGCCCATTTTTTGGCATTCGCCAATTTCGATGCTGAGGCGGTCGGTGTCGTCGAAGTCGCTGGTCATGAGGGCGGCCATGAAGGCGGATGGATAGTGCGCTTTCAGGTAGGCGGTCCAATACGATGTCATGCCATAGCAGGCGGAGTGCGACTTGTTGAAACAGTAGTCAGCAAAGCCCAACAGGTCTTTCCAGAACTTTTCAATAACCTGGCGCGGCACGCCGTTGGCTATGGCGCCGTCAATAAACTTGACCTGCATCTTAGCCATTACGTCGTGCTTTTTCTTACCAATGGCTTTGCGGAGGGTGTCGGCCTCGCCGCCGGTAAAACCGCACACTTCGCGGGAGATCTGCATAACCTGCTCCTGGTACACCAGCACACCGTAGGTGGTGCCGAGCGCGGATTCCATGAGCGGGTGGGCGTACTCCACCTTTTCCAAGCCGTTTTTGCGCTTAATGAAGCTGTCGGTCAGGCCAGCGCTGAGCGGCCCCGGGCGGTACAGTGCGCCCATGGCAATAACGTCGCTGAATTCGTTGGGCTTGAGCTCGCGCAAGTAGCGCTTCATGCCAGCGGATTCAAACTGGAACACGCCAGTGGTGTCGCCGCGCCCCAACAGGGCGAATGTTTCGGGGTCGTCCAGCGGGATGTCGCCAAGGTCGATGTCGGTGTCGTGCACGCGCTTAATAATGCGCAGGGTGTTCTTGATGATGGTTAAGTTAGACAAGCCCAAAAAGTCCATTTTCAGCAGGCCCAATTCCTCAATTTGGCCCATGGGGAACTGTGCGGCCACCACGCCCTTTTGTGCCATTTCAAGCGGCACGAATTTCACCAGCTCGTCGGGGGCAATAACCACGCCGCAGGCATGCACGCCATGGCTCCTGATGGTGCCCTCCAGGGCAATTGCTAGGTCGATCACCTCTTTGGAGGTTTGGTTGGTTTCGTATTCGCGCTTAAGGTCCGGGTCTTTTTCAATGCTGACTTTTAGCGGGATGTGCCTGCCCTGCACCGGCTGCGGGATAAGTTTTGCCAGGCGGTCGCTTTCGGCATATGGCACCTGCATTACGCGGGCAACGTCGCGCACTGCCGCACGCGCGGCCATACGGCCGAACGTCACAATGTTTGATACACGGTCGTGGCCGTATTTTTCGGCACAATATTGGATGACTTCGTCGCGGCGCGTGTCCTGGATGTCTACGTCGATGTCGGGCATGCTGATGCGGTCCGGGTTCAGGAAACGCTCAAACAGCAGTCCGTACAGCAGCGGGTCCAGGTCGGTAATGTACAAGGTGTACGCAATAATGGAACCGGCCGCACTGCCGCGCCCAGGCCCAAAGATAATCCCCTGCGCCTTCCCCCAGTTAATAAAGTCCTGCACAATTAACATGTAGCCGTTAAAGCCCATGCCGTCGATAACGCCAAGCTCATACTGGGTGCGCTCCAGCACTTCCGGCTTTTCAGCAGCCAATTTGGTTTTTACATCGTCAATCGAAAGTTTGGCGGCGTCTTCGGGCAGGATATCTAGGTAACGTTCGGCAACCCCTTTGTACACCAGCTTGTCCAAAAATGACTTTTCGCTTTCACCGTCTGGCACTGGGAATTTGGGGATTAAAATTTTGCCAAGCTCAATGCTTACGTCGCATCTGTCGGCAATTTTCTTGGTGTTGAGGATAGCTTCAGGGCAAAAGTTTTCCCACCGTTTAATGAGCTCTTTCGGGTCGGTCACATGCAGCTCAAAGTTTTTGAGGCTCATGCGTTTTTCGTCGCTTAAAAACGAGCCGGTTTGCACGCATAACAGGATTTCGTGCGCGGTTTGGTCTTCGTGGGTTAAGTAGTGGGCGTCGCAGGTTACTACCGGCGGAATGTCGAGTTCCTTGGACAATTGCAGTAATTGCTCGTTCACTTTCACTTGCTCGTCCCACTTGCTGGGATGGTCTGGGTGGCCGTGGTCTTGCACCTCAATGTAATAGCGGTCGCCAAAAATGCGCTTGTACCACTGGGCGATTTCTATAGCTTTGTCGTATTGGCCCTGCCGGATGTTGTCGCCTAGTTCGCCACCAATACAGCCGGAGACAACAATAAGGCCCTCACTGTATTTCTCCAGCAGAATGTGGTCGACACGCGGTTTGTAATACACGCCTTCCAGGTTGGCAATAGTAGAAAGCTTCATTAAGTTCTGGTAGCCCTGGTTGTTCATGGCCAGCAGAATAAGGTGGTAGTACGCTTTGTCTTTGCCCGGCTCTTTGTCTTGGATAGTGCGGGCGGCAACATATGTTTCCATGCCGATGATTGGCTTTATGCCGCTCGCGGTTGCCTCTTTATAGAATTCGATAGCGCCAGTGAGCGTGCCATGGTCGGTTTGGGCCACAGCCGACATGCCGTTGTCTTTCACATATTGGATGAGCGCCGGCACTTTGGTAAGGCCGTCGAGCAGTGAGTATTGGGTGTGGTTATGCAGGTGCACATAATCGGCGGGCGTTAATTTGCCCGCGCTTGCAGTTGGAACCACTTCGTTACCCTCAGCCATGTCCTATCAGTATAGCAAAAATAGCGGCCGTTTTAAGCGGTGCGATGCACAATGCTCATGTATAATTAACACTATGACTGAGGGGCTGGTTGCAACCGCCGATATGCTTCCCGCTAATGGGGAGTTATTAGAGGCGGCTCCGCAGCTGACCGCTGAGCTTGTCGCCGACCAAGTCCGACACGCCGCCCAGCTTCCTGAAGAAGAGCAAGAAAAAGCCTTTGCCGAGATGCGGGCGGCGCGCAAGTTGGGCAACTACAGCAGCTACGACGATGAAACCAGCAACACTATTGGCGAAGGTATCATTGTGTTGCTTGAAAACGGCGAAGAAGAATTGGCCAGCCGGCTGATAACAGCGTCGCATGACGAAGATACGCAACTTGACGCTGCACTGCGGCGGCGCCACCCTGGCGAGCTCCTAAAGGGAGATGCAACCTACGAAGCGCTGGAGCGCGTCCGAAGCGAAAAGCGTGAGGTGTTCGACAAGCAAATGCACGACCACCTAAAAGGCCTGCCGGATGACCTGCGCCAAGATATTATCTTTGAGCTCCGGCTGGGCGCATCCGACCCCGAGGGCGCGCTGGACGTGCCAAGTTCGTTCTGGAGTAACTTCATGCAATTGTCGTATGAGATGCAAAGCGCCGTGCTAAAAAACCCCGGCCGCTTGGGCGCTACAGTTGAAACATTCCAACAAATTGGCCACAGCGGATTACTGGAGCATGCACAACACCTGCTGCCAATACTCTCAGCAATGGACGGGGGCGCCCGCGAATCAGCCCTTACCTCGCTTAGTAACATCCGGCGTGAGTTGCAGCAACTGGAGCCGCCCATCCCGCTCGGCGGCTACGACCTCACCCTGCTGGCCCGGCACCGCAACCCGCAGCAGGCCATCGCGCTGGCGCGCGAGATCTCTCCCAAAAGCTCGGTTGGCGAAGCGCTCTACAGCCTAAATTACGTATTAGGCAATGATGCGCGAAATCTGCAGCCGGGCGAACGATTCGAGATCCCCGCAGGCATTGCCGCTGCCCTGCCCACCCTGTATGAAGCGTTCAGCAGCATGGGAGGGCCAGACCACACTGCCGGCCTTGTGCGCAGTGTTGTGAGCTTGCAGCAAGAAACGGGGTGGCCCCTTGCCGGCACAGTATCCCGGACGCTGCTGCAAGTGGGGGAAATACTGCCCAGCCACAAATTCAGTGGCGACGAAACGCTCGCCACTGGCGACATCCTAAAAGAGCTGCAAGCAATTTTGCAGCCCGCAGAAGGCATGGGCGCTGAAGACATAGCCTCGCGGCTTGAGATGTACGTTGGCAGGCTAAACAGCATGGTGCTGCACTACCAGGCCGCCAAGCGCAACATGGAAGAAAACCGCGAAGACGACCGCAACCAGCCCGACAGCGTGGCCGAATCCGAAGAGAAAGAGCCCGAGCCAGAGGACCCCGCCGCCAAAAAAGAACGGCTCAAGCAGGAAAAAGAACAGGCCCGGCGGCACTACCTGCTTATGATACGCAACCGCCAGCTAGGGACATTCTTTGACGAGCTGGGCATCCCGGAGAATGTCACGGCTAAAATGTTTGGCGCCTGGCATTCCTATGATGAAATTCACGCTGTGTTCCAGGCTGAAAAAATCGACCGCTCAAGGGACCTCACCGATGACATGATTAACAGGGCGGCCCTGGATACGGCTAACCGGCTATACAAGCATCTGGGCGCCGTGCAGGAATACCAGGAAACATATGGCACCGGTGAACTGCTGGCGCTACACAACACATTTGGCATCGTGAACTTTACCCGGGGAACGGGTGAGCAATTCCATAACCAGATGCTGCGCTGGAATGGCTTGTACAAAAATAAGCAAGGTGAACTGGCAAAACATAAAACAATGCCCCGGCCCAGAAACGTACTTGTTGCCGCCACCGACGACCACAACGGCGCCTTTGGCAAAGCCGCTGAAAAATTCTTTGATGACTTTGGCGAAAGCGGCAGCTTCTATTTTGAAGCCAGCAGCAAAGCGGAGCTGTCGCGGGCAATTGTTAAAGTGGGCGACCGCGAGCGGCAAGCTGGGCGCGACCCCATGCAGGACCCAAGCGTCAGGAACGTTATTGTTGCCGGACATGGCGCGCCTGACACTATCCAGCTCAGCCAGTTCGAAACATTTGACCTTGAGGCGTATGTTGCCGCCATGATGGGCATGAACAAATTAAACGACCTGGGCGGCAACGCCGTGCCCAACGAGTACAGCCGCCATTTAGGCAACCTGTACCGGGTAATTTTACATGCCTGCTCCACTGGCAGGGCCGTGCCCGTAGCCATGAACATTTCACAAATGATCCACGCCGTTACCGGCGCGCCGGTAGAATCGCCGCCTGCTGACTCTTACGGCTATAACTACACCCGCAGCACTGGCAAAGTACGGTTTAAAGTCAAAAATGCACAAGGTGAAATTGTGCCAGTGAATAGCGTGCGGCACGAATAACTAATCAATAACCTCTTGTAGCCTCTGCTCCATGAAATCATTAATCTCACGATTTCTATTATTACTTTTCAATTCTAGCAATCTTATAATGTCTGCGTCAGTTAATACAACGACCCAGCCATGACCATCCTTTGCAACGGCCCGGCACCGCTGGATCAACTTCTTACGATCCTTAAGATTACGTACGACCAGAAACCCGAACTGTCCGCGTCGCTTACTAAAACGCATCCCCAGCTGGTCAACTTCAGGATTTTTGGCATCTTTTGTGTAATTTTTACATTCAGTAAATATATAAGCGGCCGCGATACCCTTTAGCGGCCGCAAGCTTGAGAAAAAGCCATGCCTAGCCGAATTAACAAATGTTATGTCAATCCTCTTAGTTTCTTCATTAATAGGTGTCTCTTTGCTAGGACTAGTCAGTAGCGGAGAGAAGATTGCCGTTAGGACGCCAATTATGTGACTATGATATTCGTAAGCATGTGTCTTACCCTCTGGAATTTGCTTCAGGCGCTCTACCATTTTATCGTAATTCTGCGGACGCTTTTTGTTATTCTTCTCTATTAAATCATTACTGAGGGGCTCATCACTGTTCTTTTTTGTGTCTTCATATTCCTGTAATATGTGAGGATTTTGCAATGTAAATCCGTATAGATATTCTTTAAGACTTTTGCGCGTCCCATCCGCGGTTGGATCACCAACGCGCGTATATTCCTGAGTGAGCGTTTTTTTTGCAGGTTTTTTCAAATTACCATTTTTTAACACACGGCACAGTGAGCTGCCCGCGCTGTGGAGTTCTTGTTGGAGATAATTAAGTACGTAGTGCTGATAGAATTCTTGTGCATGCAAGACGGGTATTATCCGAACGAGCACTTTGGGCACAAGGATGATTGGGTTACCGGCACTATCGATTGGCAACTCATGGTACTCGCTCGACCACTCGTATGTTCGAGTATCAAAAACATGCTTTACAGGGCGCGAAATTAAGGGCACGCCGTGTAATTTACATTGCGCCTGCGTATATTCAATCAGGTAGCGCTTAATAACGTTCGTAGTAATGTCTGATATCTTGTCCCTATCAATGCCCGGAATCATCAAGTTACACTCCTCAATGTCCTTCAAAATGCCTGTTTCTACTGCACGGCTTTGGCGCAGCGACTCATAAAGCTTGAGCGATTGCTCCCGGCCAATCGCTGAACCATGATTTTTGGGTGAGTAGCCCAGTTTTGTCTCATTTGATTCATGTAAACCGCTCAGTAGCTGAATAGCGGCGGACTTCTTGTCAGCACGAATCAATTCTAATAGATGGTCAAAGTAGTTGTATACTGCGTGCGCACATTCTACGTACCATTCGTCTTGGCGCTTAGTCATAGCATACGGGTCTATGAACAGCTGGATATCACTGCCGTCAACGGGTACATCGACAAAGTCTAATTCTGCCTGCTGTTTATCGAGCTTATAAAATTCACTGAAAGTCTCTGGTTTGTCACTCATTAGTTATTCCCTATAAGCATTAGTTTGTTGACATCACAGCTCATAGGTGTTAGAATAACTAGTGAGCTGTGAATTTTGCCTGGTAGCAAATTTATAGCGTTAGAAGCCTGGCAGTTTGCGCTGCATAGGCTTCTTTTTAAATATTTAGATTAATCTGCGGATCCTCCAAATCATTAATTGCAATAGTCTCAATGAAAGTGGAAAGACGCTTTGCGTCTGCCTTTGAAAGTTGCAACGGCAATGACAAACGAATAATTTGACCGGATGACAGCGGAAATGGATATGTTATCAACTCCTGGAAACCAACTTTGTGGCGCTGCCAGGCCGTAAAGGTAGAATTCGGCACAATATTCTTAATATACTGCACACCATTGTGTGGCGTTCGCAGAGAGTTCACAGCGGAAGGCCCATTTTCAGTTATAACCTGCGCGTCGCTTTCTAGAAGGTTGCTCAAGTAATTCTGTATGGCTCGAGAAATACGCGATTTGTAAGAGCGCAGACTATGCTCAGAGTATTCAGTTACAGCGGACTCTTTGAATTTTGACATGAGCTCTTCGATATGGACATCCCGCACATTAATGTGGCGCCATTCAGAACCATAGACCGTCTTAAACACCTGGCGGACTGCACTTCTTAGAGGCGCAGTTTGCTCCATGCTAAGACTGTCACCAATAGTGACTATCATATCTCCAGCTGAACCTTGCGAGTAAACGCTCATATATACATGATACAGAAAGTTGATTTTTTTATCAATAAAAGTACGTTGTGATATATACTTTCTGGGATAGTGTAATTGTACCGGTGAACAGTGTGCGGCATGAATAAAAAAGGCCCTCCGAGGGGCCTTTTCCTAAATAACAGTTGCTTAGGCTTTTTTGAGGTATGCCTTTAAGTGGTCGACTGCTTTGTTGGCGTCGTCAATTGCTTTCTTCAGGTCTTTGTCATCGGCGTCGCCCTCGTGGACGGCGCTTAGCAGTTCGCGCGCTTTTTCCTTAGCGGTTTTGGCGGCGGCCATGGCCTTTTCTAAATTTTCCTTGGCAGCACCTTTTGCTTCGTCGGCGTGGCCGCGGGCTTCGTCGAGCAACTTGCTCAGTTCAGTGTGCAGCACTTTCAATTCTTTTTCAGCAGCGGCAGCAGCGGTTTTAGCGCCCTGCTTAATGTCGTCACGGGTTTCTTTGCCGCTCTTTGGCGCGGTAAGGATACCTGCGACATAGCCAGCGGCGGCGGCAATTGCAGCGCCCAGCGCAAACTTCTTCATTGAGTCTTTAGAATCCTTAGCCATTGTGTTTACTCCATTTACCCTTATTTTTTATGCTTCGTAACCATCTCGAATACTGAATGCGCGAAGCGCAGTACAGACACTTTGCCAACAGCGTTCTTCAGCATTTCGGCGGTATTTTCAGCAGAATTTACTAATTCCTGTGCCCGGTCGGCGATAGAACGGAGTGTTTTTACCAGGCGCACCACCTGCACGGCAATAACAATTGCCAGGAGTAAGAACAGCGCCAAGGCTGCGGATAAAATTATGAGTAGGATTTGTTCGGTTGTATTCATAAGCTAATTGTACACCTAACTATACCATCTCTGTAAGCAAACGCTGTATTATTTTACACATGCCACTTGTTTGCGCCATGCTACAATGTATTTTGAAACATGACAACACCAGGACCCGAAGCTACGGGTGGGGCCCCAAGCATTGTCGGTGAGACAGTGGATGCAGCACGGGTGCCGGATCCAGCTGTCGAAGCTCTCGAAATATACGCAACCACACTGCGCACCCAAGCCGAACAGCGCGCCCCTGGCACGGCCAGCGCCGCATGGGAAAACTGGCCAGAAAATGTGGAGCCCAGCAGCTCCATCGTGCCCAGCATGGTGCGCGCCGGCTCTATTATGCGGAACGGCGAGCAGATACCTATTATTGTGCCAGGGGCTGGCGAAGCGCACATATTACTGGGCGACAGCCGGCTACTGCAGCCCACTCCACAACAACCAGTACCAAAAGATGCTGGCCAATTTGAGTTAGAGGGCATAAAGAAACGGCTGGCGAGCGACCACCGAGCAGCTGAACAAGAACGGTTTGCAGCAATTGCTGCCGAGCGCCCTGCAGCCGTAGCTGCCATGCGGGCAATTATGCTGCGCACTGTTTCGTCTATGCGCCCCGGCAGCGTCCGGTTTGAGCTATACGACCAGCAAATGGGCGCGGATTTCCGTGATTTTTCCGCTTTGGGTAACACCGGGCCAGGGCGCAGCATTTACGCTGTGGGCGGTAACATGGGCAGCCACTTATTACGGCTCATAAACCACATTGGCTATATGAACACCGAGGGCTTGCGGGGCGCGCCATCGCTGCGTGAGCTGGCACGTTCAGGCGAATTGCCGCAGCCATTTGTGCTGTCTGTGCTGTTAGGAAACGGCCGGCCGCTCAACCCAGAGGCGCGCAAAATGCTGGACACCGTGCTGACGCAGGGCCCGGCGTGCGGCGTTACGCTGCTTGCCCACGGTTTTGATATCCCGACCAACCGCATGGGTAATGCCCACCGTATCCACCGCGCAAGTTTAAACCCGCGTGACACTCGTGTAAGCACCCGGGCTGCAGCCAATATCCGTTTCCAGCCTGACCCTTCGCCGCCGCCATCAATTGTTATGAGCACCGCACGCACCATTGCTATTGCCGACCAGCAACGCCGCGCTGTCAATGCAAAAGCCGCAGGCACAGACCCACGGCGCAAGCACTTAAGCATTGCGCCAACCCCGCCCCTGCTCGTGCCTTTCGAAAAGCGGACGCCCGGCGTGGCCTACAACACCGCCATTACCGACGCCTCCAACCGTGCAAGCCAAATGCAGCGTCTGGTAAGCGAATTCCGCGCAAACTACCCTTTTATTGAACCTGGCGCGGTTGCCGCATTTACTGCAACCGAAGGCCAGTACCTACAATATGCCGACCGCGTTGCAGCGGACCACGGGCAGCTGCGCCACGACATTGGCGAGCTTGCGCATTACAAAGGAACTGTATTCGAGCGGCTGCAAGCCTGGGCGGCGTTCGAGCTCGTACTGAATACGCCAGGCCAACGGCGTAACCATATTGTGCACGCCAGGCATGCCAAAGCTGGCCACAACTTAGTACACACCAATTTGCCAGCACTTATCCAAACAGTTGCCATCACCGCACAGCATGGGCATGAGTTTTTGCCCGAAGCCGTCCGCGGCTGGGTCGTGCAAGACTTGCATGAAGACCCCCCAGCCTACGCATTTCAGCTCGTTGCCGACCACGCCACCCACAGCACGCTGGTACCCGGCAGTGAGACCGGCCACGAAAATGCCGCGCTCTATGCAACAGTAACCCACCTGGAAGACACCTACGGCGTACGCTTACGTGCCGAAAACGGCGAGGTTGCCAACCAACATCTGCTGGAGGCGCTCATTGAGTGTGAGGTCATCCGCCTGTACGCCGCCAGCAACCCGGCCGTGCCCGAACCAACACTTGACGCGGTAGTACGCCGCTCACACCGGCGCCTGGAAAGAGTGCCGCGCGGCGACCTCCCAGAGGGCGCGCAGCGCTTCTACGATGCATGCATGGACCGCTTAAAAATCATTGGCCGCATAGACAACTGGCGCGAAACAGCCACCGTTGCAGCAGCAACAGCGCTTCAGGCCACTGTGCGGGGGCTGTCAGCTGGCGGCGCAGCCATGATGGGCCTGCCGCTGGAAGAAGAGCTTAGAGAAGGCGGCGTGGGGCGGCACAGCACACCACGCCATCCCCAGCCGTAACAACTACTCGCTCTCAGCTAAACGGCGGCGCAAGTATTCACGGAAGCCTTGGCCTAGCTCGTTGTCGAGCAAGGCGTGGTCAACAATTGCTTCTAGGTAGCGCGCTTTGTCGCCAGCATCGTGCCAGACGCCTTCAATAAAGCGGCAGTATAGTTCGTTGCTTTTAGCGTATTCGTTCAGGGCATCGGCAAGTACGATTTCGCCGCCTACGCCAACTTCTTCTTTTTCAATAATATTCAAAATGTCGGGAGTCAGCAGGAAGCTGCCAGCGCTGGCAAAAAGTGACGGCGTTTTTTCGGGGCCGGGCTTTTCTACTAAGCCCTTTACGCGGAATACGTGGTCGTCCAGCTGGCTGTCGATGTCGATCATGCCTAAGCGTTTGCTGTCTTGCGGTTGCACCTTTACGGCTGAGATAACCGGGCGGCCGGTTTGCTGGTAGGCCTGGAGTAACTGCTTGGGGTAGGCTACATCGCAGCGGAAAAAGTCGTCGGCAAACAGGTAGAAAAACGGCTCGTCGTCTTTCAAAAGGTGGCGGGCATTCAGCAGCGGCAACGAGTTACCCTTGTTGCCCTTAGGGCTCAGCTTCTGGCGCAAGTACACGAAGTTGGCCATTTCAGCGATTTCCTTCAGGATTTCAGCATAGCTGTCTTTGCCCTTGCCGCGGAGCTCATTTTCCAGCTCTTCGTTGCGGTCAAAATGGTCTTCAATAGAACGCTTGGTGTAGCCGGTAACAATAATGATGTCGGTAACACCGGCGGCAACCAGCTGTTCAACAATAATTTGAATAACTGGCTTGTCTACAATTGGCAGCATTTCCTTTGGCATTGCCTTGGTTTGCGGCAAAAAACGTGTACCGAATCCGGCAGCGGCAATAATAGCCTTTGTTGGCAAAATTTGTCCCATCTATCCTCCTAAACCCCGAGTTGTTTCTTAATAAGGTCGGCAGCCAGCGCTGGGTTAGCGCGGCCTTGTGACGCTTTCATGACTTGCCCCACCAAGAAGCCAATGGCCTTCATCTCGCCATTTTTTACATCTTCGGCAGCTTTGGGGTTCTCTTCAATGACTTTTTTGGCAATCGCCTCCAGGGCGCCGGTGTCCGACTCCTGGATGAGGTTGTGCTGCTTAGCATACTCGGTAATGTTCAGGATTTGCTGGGTGCTGGTGAGCGCGTCGGTAATAAGTTGTTTGGCGTTGGAGGAGCTGAGTTTGCCGTCTTTTAATAGCGCAGCAACGTCGCGGAAGATGGCCAAACGCCCCTGGTTGGTGAGCGCCTTGTTTAGCGAAGCTTCGCTGTCGCGGCGCAGCGGCACCTCCAGGTTCACGAACCAGTTAGCCAGCTGCTTGGCGAATTCTTTGTCGGTTATAACTTCTTCGATAAGGCCCAGGTAATCCACTTCCACATTGTCCAGCTGGGCTTCCAGGAGCAGTTCCATGGCGGATTTGTCCAGGCCCAAGCTTTGCAGGCGGGTGCGCCACTCGGCGGGCAGCACTGGCATTTCGTCTTTTACCGTGCTGATTTGGTCGTCGCTGAGTTCAATTGGCGGCAGGTCCGGGTCGGGCATGTAGCGGTAATCTTCGGCGTCTTCTTTGGTGCGCTGGCGGAAGGTGCGCTGCTTGGCGTCGTCCCAGCCGCGGGTTTCCTGGACAATTTTCTCGCCCTTTTCCAGCAGTTCGATCTGGCGGGCGATTTCGTATTCCACGGTTTTTTCAACAGCTTTGAAGGAGTTGATGTTCTTGGTTTCGGTGCGCGTGCCCCATTCGCTGGTGGCGCTGACTGATACGTTAACGTCGAAGCGCATGTTGCCGTAGTACAGGTTGCAGTCGGAAACGTCGGCGTAGCGCATGCGCAGGTACAGCTCGTGGGCGTACGCTTTGGCAACGGCGGCGGTGTGCATGTCGGCTTCCGAAACAATTTCAAGCAGCGGCGTGCCAGCGCGGTTGAGGTCTACTAAACTGTAGTCCTTGCCGGTTGGGTGGGTGCTTTTGCCGGCGTCAGCTTCAATTTGTACGCGGTTGATGCGGACACTGAACTGTTCGCCTTCGGGGGTTTCGCCTTCTACATTGCCGCCAACAATAATTGGCTGGTTGAGCTGGGAAATCTGGTAGCCCATGGGAAGATCGGGGTAAAAGTAATGCTTGCGCTCAAAGATGCTGAACTTTTGCGGCGTGGTATTTAGCGCAAAGGCAGCGCGCATGGCCAGGTGCACAGCCTCTTTGTTCAGGACCGGCAATGTGCCTGGCAAGCCAAAACAAATGGGGCTCACCAGGGTGTTTGGTTCGGCTTCACGGGCGTCGTTGCCAACTGCCGCAAACAGCTTGGTTGCGGTTTTGAGCTGCACATGGCACTCAATGCCGATGGTTGCGGTGTACTTATTTCTGGTTTCGGGACTGAGCATCTGGTAAAGCTCCTACATCTTTTAACGCTTGGCGAATACCGACTAATGCCTGTTTTACTTCGGCTTCTTTCAGCTTGGTTTGCGGTTCAGTGTCAATCTTATTGCGGAGCTTGTGGCCAAACCACACGCTGTCGTTGTCGGTGAACAGCCGTTGGGCGCGCACCAGGCGTTCGCCCATGGTGTGGCCGCGGATGCGCTTTTTCTTCAGGGCGGTTTCTAGCAGTTCATCGGCGTCCAGCACGGCTTTAGACCATTGGGCTTTGTCGCGCAGCAGCTGCTGCAATTGCTTCCACTGGCTTTGGAAAAACGATGGGTCAAGCGGCTGCGGGCGGCGGCGCCAAAAGAAAAAACCGCCAGCACCCAGGGCCAGTACAACTGCGGCAACCACAATAAGTGTGAAGATCATTTCAGCAGCCCTTCGGCAGCTTTGGCAACAGCCAGTACTGCGCGGTCGGAACGCTGCGCGCCAATAATGTGCAGGCCAACTGGCAAGTTCTTGTCGTCGGTGCCTGCTGGGACACTAATGGCCGGGACGCCAGCCAGACTGGGGGCGACGGTCATAATATCGAGCAAATATGCTTTCAACGGGTCTTCGGAAGCTTGGCCTATGGGGAAAGCGGTTTCCGGGGAGACCGGGCCAATCAGGAAGTCTACTTTGGTGAAAGCGTCGTTAAATTCATTAATAAGTTTGGTGCGCACAGTTTGCGCCTTTTGGTAGTAGGCGTCGTAGTAGCCGCTGCTGAGCACGTATGTGCCAATCATAATGCGGCGCTTGGCTTCCGGGCCAAACCCTTCCCCGCGCGATTTGGTGTAGCTTTCGTCGAGGTCTTTGGCGTCGGCAGCGGCGAACTGGTAACGCTGGCCGTCGTGGCGGCTAAGGTTGCTGCTGATTTCAGCTGGCACCAAAATGTAGTACACAGCCAGCGACAACGGCAGCGACGGCAGGCTGATTTCCTGTACGTCAGCGCCCGCAGCGCGGAGCTTGTCGGCGGCGGCGTACATAGCGTTCTTCACGCCTTCTTCCACGCCCTCGCCAAGCCATTCGGTAATAAGGCCAAACTTCTTGCCCTTTACATCGCCGGAAGGCTGGGCATAGCCTGCGGGGTCGCGCTCAATGGTTGTGCTGTCGCGGGCGTCCTGGCCGGCAAACGCGTCAAATACGGTAGCCAGGTCGTCTACGCTGCGCGCCAGTGTGCCAACAGTGTCGGTGCTGCTGGCCATAGCCACCACACCAAAGCGCGAGGTAAGGCCATAGGTAGGCTTGAAGCCCACTGCCCCGGTCAGGCTGGCTGGCTGGCGGGTTGAGCCGCCGGTATCTGTGCCAAGCGCAAACGGCACCATGTCGAGCATAACAGCTGCAGCCGAGCCGCCAGATGAACCGCCGGGTACGCGCGTTTTATCGTGCGGGTTTTTGGTTGTCATAAAATCGCTGTTTTCGGTGCTTCCGCCGTGGCCAAAAGCGTCCTGGTTTGCTTTGGCAACGCAAATAGCGCCCTCAGCTTCCAGGCGCTCAATTACAGTTGCCTGATACGGCGGGCGGAAGCCCTTCAGCATATTGCTGCCGGCAGTAGCGTCTGCGCCAAATACTAAAATATTGTCTTTGGCGATAAACGGCACGCCAGCCAACTTGCCAACTTCCTTGCCTTCTTTCACGGCAGCGTCAATACTGGCGGCGCGCTCGCGGGCACGGTCGGCGGTCACGGAAATGATGGCGTTGTACTCGGCCTTTTCCTGGATGGTGCGCAGCGCTTGCTCAACAAGGTCTACTGCTTCTAATTCGCCGGCGCGCACTTTGGCGGCAAGCTCGGCAATGGGCAGCCACTGGCTCATCCGATCATCCTC
Organism: Saccharimonadales bacterium (SeqCode); assembly: GCA_035479955.1. Lineage (GTDB taxonomy): Bacteria > Patescibacteriota > Saccharimonadia > Saccharimonadales > UBA4665 > PMNU01. Next base: position 16,265 of record DATIIE010000078.1, on the reverse strand, counting down.
TTTACTTTGATGTGGCGGTCTTGGGTTTGCGGCACAATGCGCAGCAAATCGTCGGGCGAAGCGCCGTAATCAACTACTTCGTCTTCGCGCATCACATTTTTCAGGCCGGTTACCTGGGTGGTGGGTTCCAGGCCGGAGACGTCAACGTTGCTGAGTTGCTCAACGTAGCCCAGAATTTCGCTAAGTTCTTTGCGGTACTTTTCAATTTCTTCGTCTGTGATTGTCAGCCGGGCGAGCCGAGCCAACTTCAAGACGTCGTCACGTGTGAGGTCTGCCATATTTTCCTTACTATATCAGATTGAGTGCCTTGTTAACAACCGGCTACACCATGGGCACACCGGGGTATGTGGCTGCCATGGAACGGGTTGGCACGAGGTCGCGCACCAGGTGCATGCCTTGCGGTAAGACCACTTGGCTGCGCTCTGGGTACAATACGCCCATGCCGCCTACCATAGGCTGGGCACCTTGGCGTGCGGCGCCAGCAAGCAACAGGTCTTCCGGGCCAATACCTGTTTCAGGGCCTTGCAGCAAACCAAAGCCCTGCGGGCGTTCAAATGGCCCGGCGTAAGTGTGGCCATCATGTTCGTACACCATGGCCGGCAACCCGTGGGGGCCATGCTCCGCAAGCACCCGCGCTACAGCGGCGGCGCCTGCTGCAAATACAGCTGCCCGGCGATAGTTGCGCGGCGACAGCCCCGCCTCCTTATTGGCGCGCGTTTGCACAAGGTTTATGCCTGCTGTATGTATCACTTTACTTACTGGCTGCCAGCGCACCCATACGTGCGACTCTGAGCCAGACCCTGCCCACAGCCACCGCGCAGCGCGGTATGCACTGCCTGCCACTGGAAAATCATCCAGCCGCTGCATGCGCATGCCTAACCCTATATCTTCAGACGAAAGCTCATTCTTGCCCATATTACCTCCTATACGGCGGGCGCCATTCCTGGCGGCATAAGTTTTTGCAGTGCCCATGCGGCGTCATCTTCGGTGGGCACCAGCGTGCGTGCGAGCGCGCCTAATATAGCGGCTGCCTCAGTAGGGTCAATTGCTTCTGCACCCCGCTCACCAGCAGCGGCTAAGGTTGTAAACCGGTGGTAACCGGTGAGCTGCACCGGCAGCGGTGCGTCCAGGGCAGTCACCTCTAATAGCGGCGGGTCCATTTCAAGCGCCTGGGCCACCACAAAATCGCCTCCTGGCAGCCTGCGGCCGGCAACGCCCGGGTCCTCACGCCTAAAATTTGCATGGTACGGCGCGTGGCGGTCGGGGAAATCAATGTCCGGATCCAGCGCTCGCCCGTCATACACAACCTCGCCTACAAACATGGTCTCCATTTGGATACTGTCGGGGAGTGCTATGCCCCAAAACGCGGCAATATTGCCCGGGCGCACACCGCCTTCGGTGGTTTGCCAGTTAGCAAATTCCGCGCCAATTAGCACTATTTGGTCGCCGCCTGCCGCTTCAGCACCGGTCCCGCGGGGGATGTGGTTAAAATTAAACGCTGTCATGTCAGGAATTTGTCCTTAGGATTAGTTACATTTTCTTTTTTATATCGGAAATGATGTCGCGCAGTTCCGCCGCCTGTTCGAATTGCAAGTTGGCAGAGGCCAGGTCCATTTGCGCGGTCAGGTCTTTCAGCAGGCTCTTATACTCGTCCTTTGGAATTTTCTTGAGGTCGAGTTTGGCGCGCTTCGCTTCTTCAGGCAGATCAGGGCGCATGCCTTTTTCAATTGCCTTGCTAATGCCGGTTGGCGTTATACCATGTTCGACGTTGTAGGCTTCCTGGATCTTGCGGCGGCGCGTGGTTTCATCGATTGTTTTCTTCATGCTGTCGGTGATGCGGTCGGCGTACATAATAACGCGGCCTTCCACATGGCGGGCAGCGCGGCCAACGGTTTGGATGAGCGCTTGCGCGCTGCGCAGGAAGCCCTCTTTGTCGGCGTCCAGAATGGCTACCAGGCTTACCTCGGGCAAGTCCAGGCCTTCGCGCAGCAGGTTAATGCCCACCAGCACGTCGTACACGCCCAGGCGCAAGTCGCGCAGGATGTCGGTGCGGTCCAGGGTGTCAACGTCGCTGTGCAGGTACGCCACCTTTATGTTCAGCTCTTTCAGGTAGTCGGTAAGGTCTTCAGACATGCGTTTGGTAAGCGTGGTTACCAGCACGCGCTGGCGCTTCTCAATTGTTTTGCGGATTTCGGCCAACAGGTCGTCTACCTGGCCGTCTACCGGGCGGATTTCAATTGGCGGGTCAAGCAAGCCGGTTGGCCGGATAACCTGCTGGGCTGGCGCTGGCGAACGCGTCAGTTCAAATTCTGCCGGCGTAGCGCTTACATACACCGCCTGGTTCACGTGCTTTTCAAATTCGGTAAATGTTAGCGGGCGGTTGTCCAGGGCGCTTGGTAAGCGGAAACCGTGGTCTACCAGCACTTCTTTACGGGCACGGTCGCCGTTATACATGCCGCGCACCTGGGGTACAGTCATGTGGCTTTCGTCTATTAATAGCAAGTAATCGTCGGGGTAATAATCAAATAATGTTGCAGGCTGCTCGCCGGGCGCACGGTCGGTTAGGTAACGGCTGTAGTTTTCAATACCTTTTACAAAGCCGGTTTCCTGGAGCATTTCCAGGTCGAAGCGGGTGCGCTGCTCCAGGCGCTGGGCCTCTAGTAGTTTGCCTTCTTGCTTGAACTGGAACAGGCGTTTAGCCAGCTCGTCTTCAATTTTGCCTAAGGCAACTTGCAGTTTGTCGGCGGGTGTTACGTAGTGGGAGCCGGGGAAAATATCGAGGGTTTCGGGCTTGCCTAAGATTTCGCCGGTCAGCGGGTCAATTTTCAGGATGCGCTCTACTTCCTCGCCAAAGAATTCAATGCGGTAAGCCACTTCTTCACCGGCCGGGAATACGTCCACAACATCGCCGCGCACGCGGAAGGTGCTGCGGTGGAAATCGATGTCGTTGCGCTGGTACTGGATGTCGGTCAGGTGGCGCAGGAATTTGTCGCGCACGCGGCGTTCGCCGCGCTCCAGGTGTACGCGCAGGTCGTTGTAGTCGGATGGCGAGCCAATGCCGTAAATACAGCTTACGCTGGCCACAATAATAACGTCGCGGCGGGTCAAAAGCGCGTCGGTGGCGGCGTGGCGCAAGCGGTCAATTTCCTCGTTAATTTGCGAGTCTTTTTCAATGAAGGTGTCGGAGCGCGCAATGTACGCCTCTGGCTGGTAGTAGTCGAAGTAACTAACAAAATAGTGCACGGCGTTATCCGGGAAAAACTTGCGGAACTCCTCATATAACTGCGCGGCCAGTGTTTTGTTGTGGCTCATTACCAGCGTGGGTTTGCCGGTATTTTGGATAAGGTTGGCCATGGTAAACGTTTTACCGCTGCCGGTTACACCAAGCAGCGTTTGGTCGCGCAAACCGCTTTCCAGGCCTTTTGTCAGCCGCGCAATAGCCCCGGGCTGGTCGCCCATGGGCTGATAGTCACTCTTTAGGTTGAAACTTGCCATCTTTATATTGTAACAGAGACAGGACTACAGGTATGTACTATTTTCCCCAGGCCAGCCATACAACCACGCCGACACCGATCAGCGCCAACGCTACCAGTACAATTTCACTGGTTTCTAATTCGCGCTTCTCTTTTTCATTCATAAATGTCTCCGTTAACCGGCGTGCGGTGGTGGCGAGGTGGAAGTCTCGCGCAGGAACCAATGCATATCACGGTGGGCAAACTCTTTGCGCAGGTCTGCCTTTTTCTCGTCAAGCAGCTTCACTATTTTGGCGACCAGGCGGTCTGGGTCAGTGTCGAAAATAACCACGTTGTTGGGTACACCCGGCAGCATTTCCATGAGCTGCGGAATGACATCGGCGGTGCCGCCGCTGCCCAGCAGTACGCCGCAGGGTTTGTGCGCTTCAAGGGCGGAAGTAAATTCGTGCAAACTGCCGAAACGGCCACCAACGGTAATAACTGCGTCGCTGGATTGCACCAGGTAGAGGTCACGGCCAACATAGGTCATGCCGGTGAAGTTAATGAAGTCGAAGACATCGTATGGCAAGCGGTATTTGTGCACGTGTTCGCGCATGCTGCCAGCGGGCGAAAAGCCAATGCTGGTGCCGCCGGCGGCTTTTGCAGCGTGGGCGGCAAAGTATGGCAAGCCTACGGTTGCGCCAGTGGTTAAGATGTGCCCGCTTTTGGCAATAGCCCGGCCGAGCGCCTCAGCTAAGTCGTGCGCGCCCTTCACAGTTGGGCCTGCTGCCGCACCGGAAACGCATATGGCGTGGCGTAAATATTTTAAGTCGTTTAAATCAGGTGCCATAGTGGTTACGCTAATTGTACGCTTCCTGCCCATTTAGTTCCAGTGGCGAACCAAGTTCGGCGCTCAGCTGCTGGTGCACTGCGGCCTCGAGGTTTTCCTGGTTGAGGTAGTGCATCATCAGTTCATGCCACAAATTGTCGCGCATGAAGTGCACGATGCGGTCCTGGAATGGCAAATGGTTGCAATAGCTAAGCGCTACATCCAGGGCGTTACACGACACAACTTGGCCAGTGTCGTCCAGCAGCCCCAGGTTTTCACCGCCCTCCCAAAAACGCAGGGTGGGCTCCAGCGATGTCAGTGTGCGTTCGCCGCTGCTCCACTGCAAATCTTCGGGCTGGACGTGCGGCTCAAAAATTTCAGGGTGGTAGGCGTCGGTAAAGCGGGCATAGTAACGCTGGATCATGCGCCACGGTACGGGCTGGCCAGCAAGCGTAGCGCTGGTGTATGGCTCAGTGACAGACGATTCCTGTAAGCGCTTCCCAAAGTCGGGCTTTACCTGCTGCAATTTAGCATATGAGCTGTGGGCGCGGATGCCGTTAAACTCTTCCAGCACAAGTAACAACGTGGTGATTGCCAGGCCATCCACAGCGTGGTCGATGGGCAGCAGCACAACAGCGCCCAGTTCGCGGAAGCTCAAAATATTGTGGTGCTCGCTGGCGACAAACTGGTGCGCAAGGTCGAGCCACTTTTTAGAGCTGGGCTGGTGCAGGCTAATAGTGCGGGTTTCGAAATCGCTGGGTGTGAGCTTGGCGTATTGTTCGCGGTAGGTTTTGTGCCAACTGGCTGGCTCCACCATGAGGGCGGCGGCATACAGCTGTGCGGGCGATTCGTGCTTCAGCATAGAATCTACGGAGCGGTAGCCCAGGCGCTTCATGGCCACCTTTGGCGGTTTCTTCTTTAACAAGCGTTTGGCGACGCTGGCTTTCAGCGCAAAACAGGCCTTCGGCGCATCGTGCTTCTCTAGAAATTTCTGGATGCGGGAGATGACTTCGTCGGGGCTGGCGCCTTCAGCGATGCCCAATGTAGTGCGCACGGTTTGCTCGTCGCGCTTCAGGCGTTCCTGCAACGCGCCGTACAGTTCCTGGCCGGTGGTGTCGTTCGGGTCAAGGCCAAGCTCGCCCACTTTGTCGCGGGTGCGGCGCATGATGTCGGCCGTCAGCCGGATATCGGTACCCGGCCGCCCCGCAGCCTGTTCTAGCTGCTGTATCCCCTGGCTGAAGGTCGGCTCAAGCGCCCCCAGCGCGCGCGACAAAAATCGTGTCATATCTGCCTACAGATTATCACAAGCACGATCGTTCCGCTACGTATCCCACCTATAAATAGCTGTGGTATAGTGCACCTATGCCTACACTTTCCAACTTCCGTGCCGCCATTTTTGATGTTGACGATACCCTGCTTAACAACCACCCGGGCGGCCGCAAAATGGGCCTGCACGAAGAGTCCCGTTTACAAGCGGTACGCACCGTGGGCAAACGCCACCATATTGCCGCTTTAGAGCATTTTACCGCCGATGACAACTACAACGCCTTCCGAAACGCCGCTACCCATAGTTTGGAAGGTGCAGTGTGGACAATTTTGCAGATGGCCGGCGAAGTTACCGGCGACGTTATCGCCTACGACCACCCGCTGCTGAAAGAAATCTGCACGCTCAAAGATTCTTCACACGAAGCCGTGTTGCGTACCTTAGGTGAAGAAGTGCCTGGCGCCGGCCACTTTGTACGCTGGCTGGCCGCAAACGGCTGTGAAGGCAAACTGGCAGTTGCCAGCACTGCTGTACGCCGCGATGTAATGATATCCCTTGAAGTTATTGGCGTGCGCGAACTGTTCCCTGACGAATGCATTATCTCTAAAGATAAGTTCACCCACGCCAAGCCGCATCCGGAATCATTCCAGCTAGCCCTTGCAAGCCTGCATTTACCCAGCGATGTGGCGCCCGGCCAGGTATTAGCGTTTGAAGACGACCCGCGCGGCATTATGTCTGCCAAAGCCGCGGGCCTGTTCACTTGCGCCATTGCCTCGCGCTTCAGCAAAAAAGACCTGGCAGCGTTGGAAGTGCCGCCAGATCTTATCGCAGATACGTATACTGAGTTCGAAGAACTATTTAATTAACGAGGTCTATTAGGAAGGGGTCCTGTCGGCATTTTTAAATTCTCGTGCTCGTAAACTGCGCGTGTGAATTTAAAAACACCGCCACCCCATTATCTAATCTTTTAGAACGGCTTGGGCTTGTAAGCTTCCGGTGCTTCGTGCAGCAGCTGCAGCAGTTCTTTCTCTTTCAGTAGTCCTTCTTGTGCACCAACGTGCTGCACTACATTCATAGAGTTGATAGGCGCCCAGGCCAGTGCCTCTTCCAGGCTTAAGCCTTTGGCGGCCGCAGCTACAAAGGTAGCGGCAAATGCGTCGCCAGCGCCGGTGCGCTCGTATGGCGGCTTGGGGTCTGGGTATAGTGGCATTTGCAGGCGCTGGTTGCCGTCGCTGGCATAGGCGCCCTTTGGCCCGTCGGTAATCACAACCACCTGTGGCCCAAGCTTGTGCAAACGGTCGAATAAGTTGTGCAGGTCGCTTGTTTTACCGCCGCTTACTAATGCGGCTTCTTCGCGGTTCAAAATAAGTACTGCCGAGCGGCGGTACAAACGCTTCAATCGCTCTGCGCCGGCTTTCATTTGGAATGTGCCAGGCTGGAACGCTAAGTGCACACTAGGGTTCTCGTCGAGCCAGTCGGCCACTTGGTCGTGGTATTCCAGGGCATTTTCGCTAATAGAGCTGAAGTATACCCAGCGTGGGATTTCGCCCTTAGTCAGGTGCGGCCAGTGGTAAGAGTATTCTTCGTGTTTAATAAGGATGGTGCGCTCTTCTTTGTACCACAACACGAAGTGGTAGTTGCTCTTTTTACCGGGGTTTATGCGCACAAAACGGGTGTCTACCTTGTTTTTGCCCAAAGCCTGGATGATTTCACGGCCGTAGGCGTCGCCGCCAACGTTGGTTACGAACGAGCTCTTCAGGCCCAGCCGTGCAAATGCCACAGCGGCGTTTGCGGCATTGCCCACACCTTCGATAAGTTCGGCGTGGTCGAACGGGATTTTGGTAGCAAACGGCATTGCCAGCCAGTTTGAGCCGCGGTCGTCCTTCACTACTTTCGCTTGGTCGTCGAACAGCTTAATGAATGCGTCTGTGACAACGTCGCCTATGCTCAATACGTCAAACTGGTGCATGCCCCCTCTTTCGTCCTCTTAAAATCGCTTACGTTTATTGTGCCACAGTGTGCCTGCTGATTGCAATTGTTTGCATACATAAACGCCAGATGCTATAAAAAGCACAAATGCCGAACCCCGGAGAAATCCCCCGCCAGGACCTTGAGAATATTCTCTCAGATGAGCACTTTGCCACTGGTGTGCTGAAAGTTGCCCGGCATATGCGTGACCACCGGCGTTTGGGCGGCATGTCCATCTCCCATACTGGCCAGCGGTTCGACGCGCCGCGGCTGTTCCTGCCCTTCACCCGCGAAGAAAACAACGGTGATGACCCGCAGGAAGTGCTCAACTTCAATATGCCATTGCTTGCCCCGCCGCCGGGCGCACCCGTGGATTACAACGTGTGGTCGCGGCTGCTGGTTTTCTGCCAGATGCAAGCGGAGTTCGAAGTAATAGACGGTGAGGCACAGCTGACGCCTAACCGCCTATATACCGAGTATTATGCCAGCCGGTTGTGGAGGCACAACCGGACCGCAATCATCGGTTACGCCAGCCTGCACCCCACCATTTCCGAACCCAATGACGCGCTGTACTTGGGCCTTATGCGGGCCGGCCCGAATTTTAACCAAGCAGGCCTGCTGGCAGCGTTGCCGCATGTGGCAGACTCCGACGATATATTAACCGCTGCCTGGCTGAACGACCTTCGCTATACCCAAGTACGCTACACCCCCAACCTGGCGGTGGCGAACCCGGAGCGTTTAGCCGCCCTGTACCCTGCACCCGGGCAGCCATAGCCCAGACGTTAGTATGTAGTATTTTACATACTAAAAATGTATAATTGCCAAATGCGTATTTACAAAGGGCCGGTTGCCAAGTTTGAATTCCAGAGCATGCTGGCTGACCCCGCCTTTGTCGGCAAAGTATTCGAAGCAACAGATTACGCCCTTGCCAGTGGGAACGAAGCAGGTTTTGCGTGCTACCGCGGCGCGGGCAGCATTGCGCTGTCTGAAGTTATACTCGCCGAAAATTACCCTGGCGAGACCGGCGCCAGCAACAGCATCGACCTGGATTGGGTCACCCAGGCCGACGACGGCAAAATGCGGCCGGACTTAATTGCCGACCTGCATGTCCACCCGCGTAGCGGCTGGAGCAGCCTGCGCCACTCAGTCACCGACTTACGCACGCACTGCGAAGCCGACTACCAACGGCCCGGCTACATCAGTATGGTCGCCATTCCGCGCCCACCAGCCGATTCAGTGCATTTGGCAATTGCCAGAACGCGCGCCGGCCAAGAGGGGCACACTAAGCGGCAACTCCTCAACCGCCTGGATGACAGCGCCAGCATCCCTGACGTGCAGCACGCCACCCGCTTCGCCGGAGTCGGCATTTCCACTACCGATTACGACATCCACACCCGCACGCTGCGCGACAGAGCCAGGCTTGTGGCAGATAACGTATTCCGCCGGGTTGTGTAGCCATGCCACCACAAGAAGCAATTACCGCACCCCAGTTCCGCCAGCTGCTTAACTCTAGCCAATTTCACGAACAGCTGGATAATATCCTGCTTTATTCCGAACGCACACATGGCAATGCTGGCTTTGCTGTGTACCAGGCAGCTGGCGAGCTCATGTTGTCGGAGTCGGTGACCGGCCACGGTTTGCAGGAACTAACCATTGGCGATGACGGCTACGCCCGGCCAGACCTTGCAGCAACTGTCCACACCCACCAGCCTGACATAAACAACGCCATGACCAGCGGCCTGCTGTCGCCGCAGGATTTACGCGCACATGTCCTGTACGACCGCGTGCGGCCTGGCATTGTCACCATCTCCGCCAAGCAATACGGCCAGGATTTCGAGGAAGATAAATTTATAGTGCTGCATATGGCCCGCGCTGCTGCGGATGAGCCCATGGAGTTGGATTCGCAGATGAGTGTCCTAAATGGGCTAGATGAAGTGTACCCGCGCATTATCCCGGCCTGGGAAGAGGCCATGCAGGAAGCAGGCCTGGTGTCGGCACGCGCACGCTACACGCCGGCGTATTTCAACAAGGCCGAAGATACGCCAAAGTATAGGCCTGGCGTCGCTAACCTGACGCGGCAGTTGTTCTGGGGTGTGCGGTAGGCAAAATGTTCGCCGGGGGGCGGCTAATTACAAGTCTTGGGCGTGTGAAGCGTGGGTAGTGTCGCCCAGCTGGGCTTCATCCAGTTCGCCCTTGCTGGCGTCGCTGGCTAGTTTGAGCTGGCGCAGAAACAGTTCTTTGGTTGCCTGCGTCGCATTGCGGTTTGCAGCCCAAGCGTGCAGCACCGGATCCTGCAGAGCGCGCGAGTAGCTGAATGTAACACCCCATGGGTGCGGCGCTTTTTGCGCAATACGGTTCAGGTTGATGAAGGCGTCGTTGCTGGTTTGGCCGCCGCTTAAGAACACTACGCCGCCTAGTTCGTGCGGCACGTGCTCGTGCAGGGCGCGCACGGTGCGCTCAGCAACATCGTTATGGTCCATTTGCACGCCGCTGTCTTTGCCAGGCAAAATCATGCCGGTCTTTAAGATAGCGCCGGGCAGATGCACGCGGAAGGCGCGCATGGTTTGGAATAGCAAGTCGTAGACGCGCTTGGTTACGTCTTCACATTGGTCGATGGTGTGGTCGCCGTCGTATAACACTTCGGGTTCCACAATTGGCACAATGCCGGCTTCCTGGCAGATGCGGGCGTAGCGCGCCAAAATGTAAGTGTTAGCGCCAATGCACTCGTTGGTGGGGATGCCCTCGCCAATAGTGATCACGCAGCGGAACTTGGCGAAACGGCCACCAGCGCCGTGGTACACTTTCATGCGCTCAGGCAAGCCGTCCAGGCCCTGGGTGACTTTTTCGTTTGGGAAACCCGGTAAATCTACCAGGCCCTTATCTACCTTAATACCTGAAATGATTTTGTGGTTGCGCAAATACTCGCGGAAAATTTGGCCGGTGTGTGTTGCCTGCCAAAATGTTTCGTCAAAGAAAATGACGCCGCTTAAAAATTGTTCTGCGCCAGGCGCCGTCAGCAAAAGCTCACGGTATTCGCGGCGCGTTTCTTCGGTGCACGGTACATTGACCGCGTCGAACCGTTTTTGACAGCTGGCGTTACTTTCATCGGCCGCCAGCAACCCTTTGCCGCTGGCTACCATAGCCTTGGCAATCTCTTCTAATGCAGCTGTATCCATGCTGCTATTATACCGCTTATGCTGTGCTCGCCCTAGCGCTTTTTGTCTAGGAGTTCGTGGGCAGCAAGTGTTATGTGCATGCCGTCCAGGCCAAAGTGCTTCAATAGCTCTTCAGGAGTTTGGGCGGATTCGCCAAATTCGTCTTTCATACCAATGCGCTTCATAGGTGTTGGCAGTTCTTCGCCCAACAGTTCAGCCACTGCGCCGCCCAGGCCGCCAATAATCTGACCTTCTTCAGCGGTAACGACTGCGCCGGTTTTGCGGGCGCTCTTCAAGATAGTTTCGCTGTCCAGCGGCTTTACCGTAGGCACGTGGATAACTTCGGCACTAATGCCGTCTTTGGCAAGCATTTCAGCAGCCACCAACGCCTGGAAGGTCATGGTGCCGTTGGCAAGGATAGTAATGTCACTACCTTCGCGGAACACATACGCCGGGCCAATTTTGAACGGCGTCTGCGCGGTGGTAAGCACCGGCGACGGCCCGCGCGCCAACCGGATGTAATTCGGGGTTTTGCTTTCCGCCATAGCCAGCGCCATTTTTTCAGACTCAACGCTGTCGCAGGGCACCAGCACAATCATGTTTGGCAACGCGCGCATGAGGGCTACATCTTCCAAAGCCTGGTGGGTAGCACCGTCTGGCGCAGTGTATAGGCCGGCGTGGGAGCCAACGATTTTCACATTCCGCTCATTCAAACAAATAGTGGTGCGGATTTGCTCCCAGCAGCGCCCCGGGCAAAATGCCGCGTAACTGCTTACAAATGGCGTAAGGCCCATGGCCGCCATGCCCGAGCCAACAGTAACAATGTTCTGCTCGGCAATGCCGGCTTCAATGAAACGGTCGGGGAACGCCTCGGCAAACAGGCTCATTTTTGTACTGTCGGTAAGGTCGGCGCAAATGCCCACCACCTCTTCATATTTCTTGCCAGCTTCGAGCAGGCCGCGGCCAAAACCGTCGCGGATGGATTCATACTTAAGGTCTTTGGCGCGGAAGTCAGTAATGTGGATAAGGTGTAAATCGCTCATATTAATCGTTCTCACTCTTGATTTTGCCTTGCAGGGTGTGGATTTGCTGCAATGCTTTTTTGGCCTGTTCCTTATTGGGCGCAACGCCGTGCCAGTGGAAATCGTATTCCATGAAATCAACGCCCTTGCCCGGAATGGTGTGTGCAAGGATTACTACCGGCTTTTCAACAATTGCTTTAGCCATGTTTACGGCGTCAATAACAGCTTCGACGTCGTTACCGTCAATTTCCAGCACGTGCCAGCCAAAACTTTCCCATTTGGCGCGGAGGTCTTCCAAAGGCATAACAACTTCGGTGGGGCCGTCAATTTGGATGTTGTTGCGGTCGACAATGGCAATGAGGTTGGTGAGCTTGTACTTGGCAATGAGCATGATTGCTTCCCAGTTGTTGCCCTCGTTCAGCTCGCCGTCGCCCACGGTTACATACACCCAGCGGTGCTGTTGCTTTTTTAGGCGCAGGCCAAGTGCCATGCCGGCAGCCTGGCTGAGGCCGGAGCCTAACGGCCCGCTGGTGTTTTCCAGGCCCGGCAGCTTAATGCGCTCGGGGTGGCCTTGCAGGCGCGAGCCAAACTGGCGCAGCGTCCACAGTTCCTTGCGGTCAAAATAACCGGCGTGGGCCATTGCCGCATAGCGCACCGGTGCGGTGTGGCCGTTGCTCTGTATAAGAATGTCGCGTTCGTCCCAATCAGGGTTGGCGGAGTCGTGCTGCATCAGGTTAAAATACAGCGCGGTGTAAATGTCGGCCTGGCCGAGCGAGCCACCAGGGTGGCCGCTGCCCGCAATTTCCAGCATCTTAATAATGTCCTGGCGGATGTCGTTCGCCTTTAGCTCTAGGGCCTCAATAGAAAAAATCTGTCTCATATATATGTCTTGCTTACGCTTTCACACCCATGATAGCACTTCCTGCGCACGCCGCCAAAACGCTAATGTCATAATACACTTTTGACTCACACTGAAAAATCTATTACGGTTATTTTATATGATTGAGCTTATCCCGCAATACACATACCAAGTTGGTTCCGCAGGCCGCACCGGCAGCGGCGGGCGCCGTTTGCGCCAACTAGTGAAGTTTACATTTGAGGATCTCGACCCTGCCGGCAGCCAAGCTGTAAAATCACGCGTGTCCGAACTGTGTGGCCTGGTGGCCACCCGGAACGCCGAAACACCAGACAAACCATTGCCCGACGATTTCCCTGTTTTTGTAGCGCCAATTACAAAAGTATCGCCCCTAAAAGGCGATGCGAGCGAGCTTACCGTTTCGCTTGATTCCAGCTGCCTTGGCACGCGCATTCCAGACCGCGACATGCGCATCCGGGAATTTTCCGCCGCAATTGGCGACTTCGTGCTTGGGTTCGACGGCGAGCCAGACCCGGCGAGTGCTACTGGACCAGTCCCCGCTGCTGAGGCGAGTGCAGCCGTGGCTTCGGCGCCTGCTGCGCCAGCTCCGAAAGGGTTTGAAAAGCTGCTTCTGGGTTAGTTGCGTGCTGAATAAATCCACCGGTGTTGAGCACCTCGACACCGCCAGCGGCCAGTATATGGGCGTTTTGGTTATTGATGCCGCCGTCCCAGCCAATCTCTAAGCTGGGCTTTTGCTGCTTCAAATACAATACCTTGGTGAGCAAGTGCGTGTTGGCCTGGCCGCCAAAATGGCCCAGGTGGCCGGAAAAAATAAGTACGTGGTCTATCCAGGGCAGCGCTGGTTCAATCATCTGCGGCATGGTTTCGGGCTTGAGCGCCACGCCCACCTCAATACCGTTAGCATGGGCGGCCTCGGCAAAAGCTACAAAGTCGCCATCGGCTTCGGCGTGCACCACAATCAGCTGCGGCTGCAGCTTTAACAGCAGCTTGGTGTGTTTGAACGGGTCCTGGTGCATGACGTGGATGTCGGCGCGGATGTTGGCCGGCCACCAAATCTGGTCGAGCGGCGTCAGCATAACATGCGTAAACACACCGTCGGCAGTATCAATGTGGATACGGCGCGCGAAACCGGTAACGCGTTCCATCTGTTCGCGGTACTCTTCTTGGCTCCTGGCCGTTATGGTTGGACAAATTTCAGCTGCCATTATTGTATACTTTGGATAACTACATATAAGAGTATACCGCTTATGCAAGACGAGCAAGACCCAGAACCATTACTAACCAACCAACAGAACAAACTGGCGCTGGTTTTTGGCGAAAGCGACTCTATTGACGGCAAGGCGCTGGGCATTTTGGGCGCCAATGTGGCGGTGGCGATTTTTATTAACCAAACCGCGCATGATTTAGTTACATGGGAATATTTTGCGCTGTACGTGCCATTCCTGCTGTCGCTGGTTTTGAACGTCTTTTCTATTTGGCCGCGGCAATACTTAACTGCCGGGGTATCTGGCGACCGCCTTACCGACTACATAAATATGGACCGCGGCGAACTGCTGCTCAGCCTGCTTGCGAACACCCAGGAAGCCATTGAGTACAACTCGCGCCTGAACCGCGGCCGCATGCGCGCCTGCCTGGCCAGCATTGGCATTACCGGCTTGGGGCTCGTAACGTTGTTGTGTATACTATAAATGTATGAGTGATAAAGCTGTGAAACACCAAACCCAAGCGAGCAAGCCGAAAAAGCGGCTGAAATTGCCGCCGCCCGACCGCAGCGCGATGATGACTATTTGGAAGGGGCTCTAGGGTCCCTTTTTTAGTTGCCTCGCGTAAGCTGTTTTACCAAGCCAGGATGAGCCAGTTTTGCCTAGCCTAATTCGTCCAGCTGCTTAATGCGGCGTTTGTAGCGCGCGGCACCGGCAAACGGCGTTGCCAGCCAGGCTTCGGCCAAGCGCAGCGCTTCATCTGCTTTCATGTAACGCGCTGGCAGGCACAGCACATTGGCGTCGTCGTCGTTGCGGGAGGCGTGCACTTCTTCCATATTCCAGGCAAGTGCTGCGCGGATGCCTTTAAAACGGTTGGCGGCAATGCAAATGCCCTGCCCTGAGCCGCAAATTAAAATGCCGCGCGGTTCGTGGTCGTCGCTGGCTTTCATGCCGGCTGCCACGCGGGCGGCAAACTGCGGGAAATCGTCGTGCGGGTTTAACTGGGCGTCGCCTTCGTCTATTACTTCGTAGCCGCTGCGGACAAGGGCCTCAGTCAGTTCGCGCTTCATCTCAAAACCATTATGGTCAGCGCCAATGTAAATCTTCATATCAGTATGATAGCGCGGTGTGGGCAGAAGCGGCAAGCTGCTTGCGCTTACTTTTCGTTGGTGCGGATAAGCGCAGCGCGCAAATCATCGCGCATACCTGCCAGCAAACGGGTCAGGCGGCGCCAAGAGCGCATCCCGCTGCGGTACGAACCGCTTTGGGTGACACGGGCACGGCCAGCTTGCAGGCCACGGGTGTAGTGCACGCCAAGCCAGGCATCGAATGTACGCAAACGCGGCTCCAGCCATTGCCAGAATCGCACAGAATTATTGATTGTAAACTGCGTAGCCTGGATGGCAGCAACTGCTGCGGCCACAATTATCCAGCGTACAGCAGCCACAACCAGCGCGGCAGTTTTACGGATAGCGGTAATTACAAAATGCGTGACAGCATGGGCGGCACGTACCACACCAGCGATGCATACCTTTGCAGCCAGGCCCAGCAGCTGCAGCTCGCGGCTAACACCGCGTCTAATGGCTTGGCCTATGCCCAGCAGGAATGCCGCCAACCGCGGGAAGTGCTGCCGCGCGCCATTGGCCACGTTGCGTAGTACCATACCCACAAGAGTGCTGGCGACATGGAGCAGCAGCATCGCCCTGCTGGGCTGTTTCGGCAGCTCAATGATGACTACGGGCTGAGGCGTTTTCGTTTTCTTTGGCTTCGCAGCCTTCTTTTTCTTGCCGCCGAAAGCCGGAGCCGTAACCACAGGCGACAGTGCAACTTCTGCCAAAATCGGACGCGGCTGCGTCTGGGGCAGCGCATCTGGGGCGCCGTACTTAATGCGGGCAACCAACCGGCGCAGTGCGCGGTAAATATTCGTGCCAAATATCAGTAAAACAGAGGCGGCCAGTAAGCTCGCCAGGCACACCAACACCTGGTTGGGGTTAAGGGCAATGTTCGTCCCGGGAATCACGCCAGCGGCTGCAAACACGAACAACGAGTTCGTAACAGTATACGTCTGGCCTAAATTCCAGACGGTAACTAAAGCAATGACCCAAACGATTATTTTGATGTAACGCGCACGCATCCCGGCTTACCACCTTTTGCCGTTATGATACCTTAATTACCCCAACTTTTCCAGTAGATTGTCAACAATGTGACGTAATTAACATCCCTAGGCTTTGTGCAGAATATTGCCAACGTCGGCAACTTCTTCAACCAGGCGGTTGCTGTAGCCCCATTCGTTGTCGTACCAGGCCACAACCTTCAGCATATTGCCGTCGATAACAGCGGTAAGTTTCAAGTCTACAATTGCGGAGTGGCTGTTGCCGATGTAGTCGCTGCTGACCAGCTCTTCTTCGGTTACGTCCAAAATGCCCTGGTAAAACGGTTCCTTGGCAGCCTTTTTGAAAGCGTCGTTCACCTCTTCCACGGTTACAGGGCGCTTGG
>DATIIE010000077.1:0-9017 GCA_035479955.1 Saccharimonadales bacterium (SeqCode) | reverse complement strand
ACTATCATCGAAAAAATAGCGTATCGCGCTAAGTAATGTAGTCTTACCCGAATTGTTTGAGCCTACTAGGTAAGTCCCATTACTTAAACTAAATGTTTCTGTGCGCCTAAATAATTTGAAATTTCTAATCTTTAATTGCGTCAGTATTACGGGATTGCTCATGAGAAGTCTCCTCCATGATTGCGGTAGTCAACTGGTGCATGCATTGTAACAGGTTTTGTTTGCTTATTTTAGAACAGCGCGTAAATAGCAGCCACAGCCGCAACCGACATCAGCCCAAATACAATCCACCCAATAGCTGCGGTGGATTTTTTGTTGGCCCAGCCGCCCATAAATTTGTGGCTGCTGCTAATGCGTACAATAAAGAAGATGACTACCGGCGCCACAATGGCGTTGGCAATGGCAGCGTAAATAAGCGCCTTAATGGGGTCGAGGCCAATGAAGTTAATGCCCAGGCCCACCAGCATAGAGATGATGATAATGCCGTAAAACGCCTTTGCCTGCCCCAGGTCGCGGTACAGCCCTTCTTTCCAGCGCAGCGACTCAGCGAGCGCGTACGAGCTGGAACCAGCCAGTACCGGGATGGCCAGCAAGCCTGTGCCAATCAACCCAATCGCGAACAGGAAGTAGGTGGCATCGCCGGCGAACGGGCGCAGCGCCTCGGCGGCTTGGGCGGCGGTTTGTATTTCGTGGATGCCATGCGGGAATAAAATAGCACCGGTTGCCGCAATAATAAAGAACATTACCAGGTTGCTTAAGAACATGCCGCTCCACACGTCAATGCGCATCGATTTTACTTCACTGGCCTCGGTGTGGCGGCGGTCGTGCAGGGTGAGTTTGCCCTCAAGCACCTGCTCTTCGACTTCTTGGCTGGTTTGCCAAAAGAACAGGTACGGCGAAATAGTGGTGCCTAAAATGGCACACACCAGCAGAATTTGCTCCTTGGTGAATTCCAGGTGCGGGATGAAGCCATGCGACAGCACCTCGTGCCAGTTGGGGTGCGCCAGCACCGCGCTCAAAATGTACGACAGCAAAATAAGCGCCAGCCACTTTAGGTATTTGGCGTAGCGCACATACGGGGTAAAAATTTGCAGCAGCAAGCTGAAGATTGTTATGCCCACAACCAGCCAGCCAAAGCTCAGCTCCGGGCGGATAAGCTGCACGGCTTTGGCCATGGCGCCAAGGTCGGCGCCAATGTTAAAGCTGTTGGCGGCAAACAAAAGCAGCGTACACAAATACAGCACGCGCTTGCTGTAGAACACGCGGATGTTGCCCGCCAGCCCGCGCCCGGTTACCAGGCCGATGCGGGCGCACATCTCTTGCACAGTGGCCATCAGCGGCAGTGTCCAGGGCGCCAGCCACAGCAGGTTGAAGCCAAACTGCGCACCGGTTTGGGAATAGGTTGCAATGCCCGATGGGTCGTCGTCTGACGCACCAGTAGTCAGGCCAGGCCCAAGCATCAGCCAGTAGTCACGGCCCTTTTTAATGACTTTGTTGTGGGTGCCAGCCTCGCGCACAATTTGGGTCATCAATACGGCGCGCCCCAGGGCGGCGGCCGGCGCTTCAGCTGTTTTCGTTAAAATTTTATGTGATGTGGTGGGCATTGCAGCTCGCTTTATCGTATTGTATCAGAAAAGCGTAAGCTGTTCTAAAGATGTATGTACTGGCCGTAGTAGTACCAGAAATGTTTCAGGATAAAGAACGCAATTACCAGGAACCACACCAGTAGGATGTCCAGGTGGTGGCGGCGCATAAAGAAGCCAATTTGCTGTAACCGGCCCTGTAGCCGGATAGTGCCGGTTTGGATGTTATGCAGCAGCACGTACCAGAACAGCGTAATGGTCATTACCCACACCACCATGCAGTACGGGCACAGCGCACCAATGCGGTATACACTCTGGAAGAACAGCCAGTGGATGAATGCTACGCCAAAAATAGTGCCTGCCTGGAGCCCCAGCCAGTACCAGCGTTTCAGCTTAGTAGCGCCTGCAAGGATTGCCATGCCGGTTGCAATAACCACCGAGAACCCCACAATGCCAATAAACGGGTTGGGGAACCCAAAGGCGTTCGCCTGTTTGGACTCCATAACCGAGCCGCAGCTAATAACAGGGTTCAGGTCGCAGTTTGGTTTGAACGCTGGGTTTTTCAGCAGCTCCACCTTGTCGTACATAATTATGAGGGCACATGCGAGGCCAATAATGCCGCAGATAACCAGCAGCCATGGCAGTGCTTTTTGTAAGGTTATATTTTTCTTAAAAATCATCATGCTAGTAGTATACCCTGCCGCGTGGCTAATCGGCACAACTGCCGGTGCTGACTGGGGTGTTGCTGCCCCGCACATTATTAATTTCGGATGCCACTGGCTGCATGGTGAGCGCATACCCTACGTTGCCGTACGTGGTGGACTTTGCAAACACCAGCCCGATAACTGAGCCGTCTTCGGCAATAACCGGGCCGCCGGAATTCCCCTGTTCAATACTGCTTTTAATAGAGTAAATATCGCGGCGCGTTTGCCCTTGGTTGTAGATATTGCGGCCAAGCGCGGTAAACGATTCCAAAATAGCTGCCGGCGTGGCCGTAAACCCACCGCCGCCCGGATAGCCCAGCACGGCCGCCGCTGTGCCGTTGCTGGCAGTTTGGGTAAGGATGTTGAGGGGCTTGCCTGCTAAGTCGCTGGTGCGCAGCACGGCGACGTCCAGGTCCGGGTCAAACGAAATAACGGTTGCGCGGTGTACGCCATTTTGGTCGGCTACGAACGGCTGGCGTACACCGGCTACTACGTGGGCGTTAGTGACCACTTCGTGCGCCCCGGCCACAAAGCCGGTGCCTTCAATAATGCCGCCGCACCCCTTGCCTTCAACCTTCACCACCGACGGGCGGCTGGCGGTAACAGCTTTATTGAGTGTGCCCATGTCAGGCAGCGGCGCATCTGTTTCCACGCTTGGTTCAATGCCGGTAAATACCTGCGGGAAGCTGTTGGGGTCTATGAAGTGGCCGATGCTGGTGAGCACATTTGGCGCGCTCGGCAGCTGCCCGTTCAGGAACCCCACAATACGCGACGAGCGGATTTGCTGTTGCCACAAAGAGTCTGGCACATTGCGGAACACCGCCGTACCCAGCCATATTGCCGCCAGCAGCGTTACGCCAGCCAGCGCTGAGCCGAAAATGCGGTCCAGCCTGTCGGCAATATTCCCGTCGCCAATAACAAATTTCAGGCGCAGGCCCACATATTCGCCAATGCCCCACAAAATTGCGGCAATGCCGCCAATAACCAGCAGCGCCAGCACTGCTTTGCCGTTGGCACTGTGCGCCAGCCCCACTAATTTGCCTTCTATAAATGCGCCCAAAAACAGGCCGCCAAAAAAGCCGACTGTTGAGCAGAATTGCCGTATAAAGCCTACTTCTACGCCCCGGATAAGCGCTGTCACTAAAAACAGGACGATAAACACGTCGAGCCAGTTCATGCTTCCACTATACCTGCTTTTGCTGGAAAACCGCTTATTTTAACGCTAGCTGACGTGCAGTTTCTTTTTGGCGTGCAGCGCCAGTACCAGCACGAAGAGTACGCCCAGAAAAACCAGGTACACGCCACGGTCTACGACATTGGCGGCAACAATGGTTTGGCTGCCAATGTGGTGCAGCTGTTCGCTAAACAGCAGGAATGCTTCGCGGATGCCGATTGAGCCTGGCGTTAGCGCTGCAAACAGTGCCAGGTTGGCTACGCCGCTGTAGCTGAGCACCTGCGCGAACGAGGCGTGCGCACCAACATTGTGCAGCTCTACTGCATAAATAAGCACCTGGGTGGCCAGCTGCAGGGCCGCGGCCACGCCAATCCAGCCAATATATGCCGCATGCAGCGGTACGTTCCCCAAATGGGAGCGCCGCCGGTACCAGCGCATCACCAGCAAGCTGCCGCCGGTTGCGGCCACGCCCACCAGTATTGCCTGCCACCACGGGCGGCTGCCGGCAACGGCAAACAGCACACTAATAACACCATAAAAGCCAAAGTACACCAGTGTTGCGAACACGTACTGTTTAATGCCCAGGTTGTGCCGTTTCTTTAGGTAGGCGCCGCGGAATACCGGGCCGCTCTGCCCAGGCCCAAAAAAGTTAATCAGCGACGAGTACGCATTAAACAGGATATTTTCCTGCCGGCCCATGCGTTTGTCGTACAGCAGCAGCGAGGCGCGCGTTACCAAAATGTAGAACCCGAACGCAACCAGGTTCAAAAAAAGCAGCAGCACCAGGGTGAGCAGCGGCAGGTGTTTCAGTTTGCTCAGGATCTCCGGATGGTGCGCCGCGTAGTAAATGAACGCGCCAATTGTGCCAGCCAGAATAGCCAGCGCCAGCGCCACTTTTGCGTACTTTTTCATCGCCACTAAGTATAGCATGCAGACTTTGCAGCTTTGCCCCAGGAAGCGCCATGTATAATAGGGATAATTCATGAAACGTATTACTCATACGCTTGCAGCCGTATTGTCTTCCCGCCGGTTTGGCATCATTGTTATGGCCCTGTTTGTGCTGCAGGCGCTGTGGGTGGCGTTTTCCGCAGCCTATCCCATGGCGTTTGATGAGGATTTCCACTTCGGCCTGATTAAGTTTTACAGCCAGCACTGGCTGCCGTTTTTTAAGGACAACCCGGCGGGCACCAGCCAGTTTGGCGCGCTCAGCACTGACCCGTCGTACCTGTTCCACTATGTATTCAGTTTCCCGTACCGCTTCCTGCACCTGTTTATCCAAAATGACACGGTAATTATTGTGCTGCTGCGCCTGGTGAATGTTGCTGCGTTTGCGCTAGGGCTGGTGCTGTTTTACAAATTTTTGCGGCGGGTTGGCACGTCGCGGCTACTGGCCAATACCGCGCTGGCGCTGTTCACGCTCATACCTATTGTGCCGCTGCTGGCCGGGCAAATTAACTACGACAATGTACTGTTCCCGCTGGTTGCCTGGACGTGCTGGCTGGTGCTGCGCATCACCGATGACACACGCCAGGGCAAAATAGACTTTACGAAATTCGGTACGCTTACAGCGGTTATTCTGTTTTCGTGCCTGGTGAAGTATGCTTACTTGCCTATTGCGATGGGCGTATTTTTCTACCTGGCAGTGCTGCTACTGCGCAAATTCCGCGGCCGGGGCGCGCAAGCTGTAAAGCAGCTTGGAGCAAGCTACAAAGCAGTACGCACTGGCGTAAAGCTGGTGCTTATTACCGTTATTTTACTGGGCACCGGGCTGTTTATGCAGCGGTACGCCGTGAACATGGTGCGCTACCACTCGCCTGTGCCGGAGTGCGGTGCAGTTATCAGCACGCAGGAATGCATGCTGTATGGCCCATGGGCGCGCGACTATCTGCTGGCTGCTTCAAAGGGCGAATTCAACCACAGCCCGCTGTACTTCAGCAAGCTATGGGTGGAGGGCATGCACACACGCCTGTTCTTTATGGTTGCCGGCCCTGCCCTGAAAAATGAAACACATCTGCCAATGCCCGTCTTAAGCGATACTGCAGCTGTGCTGGCTGTTGCGCTGGTGCTGGCCCTGGGTATTTGGGGGCGCGCACTGCTGCGCCATAGTGCAATGCTGTGCTTCCTGCTGCTTATTACCGTGCTGTACGGTGCTGTGCTGTGGCTCAACGGCTATGGCGACTATTTACACACCGCCAGCGCCGTAGCTATAAACGGCCGCTATTTCATTTTGGTGCTGTTCCCGTTTTTTGCAGTCGCCGGTTTGGCACTGGCGCGCGGGCTCCAGCCTTACGCCTGGGCTAAGCCGTGGCTGGCTGCGGCGGCGATACTGCTGTTCCTGCAAGGGGGCGGCATTACCAGCTTTATTTTGCGCAGTAGCCCCCAGTGGGATTGGCAGAACACCACTGTTATACAGGCAAACGACGCAGCCCGTGCTGCGCTCCGCCCGGTTATCATCGAAGGCAAAAACTAATTATTTTTTAGCGAAGCGGGCGCGCTTGGATTGCTCCAGCCCGTCTTCAATAAGTACGCGGTTAATGCGGATAAGGTCGGCAACCACTCCCAGCGTAAACGAAATAAATGACGCCACCAGCAGCACGCTGCCCATAACCAGCGACTGCAAATGGCCGTGCCCGTCGTTGTGCAGCGCAAAGTACAGGAAGCGCGCAAACGGAATGCCGCCCAGCACAAACAGGAACAGGCCTAAGCTCAAAAACAACACATACGGCCGGAACATAATAAATGCCCGCGCAATGGCCACGCCGGATTTCAGCACATGCTCCCACGATGATTTAAACAGGCGCGATTCGCGTGTTTTAGCATTCACGGTAATTGGCACGCTGGCAATGGCCAAGCCTTTGTTGCCAGCCTGAATAAGTGTTTCCATGGCGTAGCTGAAGCGCGTTACCACGTTCAGGCGCATGGCAGCGTCGCGCGAATAGGCGCGGAAGCCGCTAGGGGCGTCGGGTACTTTTGTGCCGGCTGCAGCGTTCAGCACTTTGGTGCCAATGCGCTGCATCAGTTTTTTGCCGGCTGAGAAGTGCGGGATTTGCATAATTTGGCGGTCGGCAATCACCATGTCGGCTTTTTGGTCTAAGATGGGCTTGATAAGTTTGGGGATGTCCTGCTGCGGATACTGGTTGTCGCCATCGGTATTTACGATGATGTCGGCGCCCATCTCCAGCGATTTCAGTACGCCGTCGTGGAAGCTGCGCGCCAGCCCTTGTTTTTGCGGGTGGTGCACAAACTGTTTTACGCCCAGTTTGCGGGCTACGGCTACGGTGTTGTCGGAGCAGCCATCGTCAATTACCAGCACCTCAATGATGTCGACGCCGGCAATGTGCTTGGGGATGCTTCCCAGCACTAACGGCAGCGTTTCCGCTTCGTTTAAGCAAGGTATTTGGATGACTAATTTCATAGGGCTCTCTTTTAGTTACCCACAGTATAGCGTATCTGTCTAAGAATAGTTGGCGCCGCCGTTGGTAATGAACAAATCGTGGGGGTGGCTTTCAGTTAGGCTGGCCTGGGTGATTTGCATAAATTCGGCGGTTTCCCATAGTTCGGGCAGTGTGCGGGCGCCAACATAGTACATGCCGCTGGTGACGCCGCCCGCCAGTTGGGCTACTAAGTTGTCGATGGTGCTGGTGCATGGCACCAGGCCTTCTACGCCCTCGGCAATAAGTACGTCGTTCTGGTAGTTTTTGCCGTGGAATTCATCCTCGCTGCTAATTTCCAGGCCGCGCTGCATAGCAGCTACTGAGCCCATGCCGCGGTACTCTTTAAAGCAGTATTCCTTGGAGCCGTCGACAATGTTTTGGAAGCGGCCGGGTACGTCCTCGGCCTTCAGCATAACGACGTTGCCAGGTGCCTCTTTGGTGGCGGCCAGCAAGCGACCAAGCATAACACAGGATGCGCCTGCAGCCAGCGCTTTGGTGATGTCACCGGAGTAGCTAATGCCGCCGTCGGCAATTACCGGCACATTGTGGTGGCGCGCTACGGCTACGGTGTCTAAAATGGCGGTCAGCTGGGGTACGCCCATGCCGCTCACAATGCGGGTCGAGCAAATGGCGCCCGGCCCCATGCCCACGCGCAGTGCGTCGGCGCCAGCGCCAATCAGGGCCTTGGCGCCTTCGCCGGTAGCCACATTGCCGGCAATAACATCTACGTCAAAGTTCTGCTTAATGTAGGCCACAGCGGTTACTACTTTTAAGGCGTGCCCATGGGCGGAGTCTACCACCAGCACGTCGGCGCCGGCGTCTACCAGTTCAGCCACCCGCGCTTCGTAGCCTTTGGTTGAGCCCACTGCCGCGCCAACCAACAGGCCGCGGGCCTTTACTTTAGCCACTTCAATCGCTTGCTGGTCGATGGTAAGGTTGCGGTGGATGATGCCGATGCCGCCGGCCTCCGCTAGTGCGATAGCTAAATCACTCTCTGTTACGGTGTCCATGGGGGCGCTCATAACAGGTAGTTTTAGGGTGACGCGAGGGGTAATTTTGGCCGAAAGGTCAATTTCCTCACGCGAAAACCCCGCATAGCGGGGCTTTAATAGTACGTCGTCGAATGTAAGTGCGGTCTTGTATGTAGTATGCATACTTAAGTTTATGAAACTACTCGCCAGGATGTCAAAAAAATTCTCATGCGCCCCCGTTCAAGGTGTTGTTAGATTCTTAACTGCCCCATTTCCCCGCCCGCAGTAAACTACAAGTACCATTTAGCAGGAGTTTTACATGAACAAGTACGGCCCCAAAGCACAGGAAAAAGTGGAACAGACGATGAAAGAAATGAAGAAAGGCACGCTGAAGAGCGGCACATCCGGCAAAAAAGTGACCAGCCAAAAACAAGCAGTAGCCATTGGCCTTAGCAAGGCCCGCGAAGAGGGCGCCAAAGTGCCCAAGAAGTCCTAATTTTACATTGAAAGGAAGTGTATGGAAAACGGCGCAGACGCAATGTACCAACGCAATAAAGACACCAATAACTCGTTGCCGCAGCGGTTGGTGGCAGATGCCCAGCGTGTTGCTGGCCCTGCCTTTGCGCCGCGCGGCACAGAACCGCGCAACCCTAACTACTCGCCGCCGATATTTGCAGGCAGCCGCTCTGAGGAGCAGCTTCGTTTAGACCGCGAGCGTGCGCTGCAAATTAAACGGGCTGAAACACGCCTGGCGTTTGTCATGGCAATGGCCCACGGAGCCGTAGAGTTATCGCTGAAGCAGCAGAAGCCCTCGGTCCGCCGCCCGGTTCTGAACGACCTGAAGAACCGCTACGGCTTGAAAACCAATATGCGGGTCTAATACTTTTATTGCCCGGCGCGTAGCTTGCCAGCTATTGCTGGTTAGCGTGCATGCTTGCCGCGTAAATGCTTTGGTTTGCCAATGCCGCTTGCCAGCGCAATCAGCATAATGCCGGCTACCAAAGCGTACAGCCCTAAAATCCATACAAATGCCAGGCCGCCAGCAGCTGGCTGCAGAACTATAACCGTACCAACGGCCAAGCCGAGCCCGCCCTGCACTCCGTGCAGCAAGCGTTCGCCAAAATGTTCATGCGCCCACAATATAGCGTGTA
>DATIIE010000076.1:0-4589 GCA_035479955.1 Saccharimonadales bacterium (SeqCode) | reverse complement strand
AACGAATACTTCGACGTGTCGCCGTACAGCACCCCGCACATGAGCGAGGCTGAGCTCAGCAAAATGGCCGGCGACCTCAAGCGTCAGTTAAAAGAGTACGATATTCTGCACGTCCAGCTGGAATTTGCCCTGTATGCCCACGACTCATTCCGCCGTATTGTGGAAGCGGGCAAGCGCGCTGGCAAGAAGGTGCTTATAACAGTGCACAGCTCGCCTGGCCTGCATGGCGCTGGCAAACCGGTTCGCCTGAAGGGCCTGGGCCCGCGCAGCATGCTGATGTATCTGCGTGACAAGCGTAACCAGAAGATTTTCATTGAGAATTATATTGTGCCGTTCAGGAACGCTGACCTGCTGCTGGTGCACAACGAACCAACTGCCGACAGCCTGCGCTACTTTGGCGTACACCCCGACCGTATTGTGAAAGTAATGCACCCGGTACAGGTATTTGACGCGCCGAAGCCGTCCAGCCGGATCGCCAAAGAACTGAACCGCCAGCCCGGCGACGTTATTTTCTGTACCATTGGCTTTTTCCACAAGTACAAGGGAATTACTGAAGCAGTGAAAGCCCTGAAGTTTCTGCCATCGAACTACAAGCTGGCTATTTTAGGCGGCATGAAGGCCGACAGCGACGACATTGCGTTCTACGACAAAGTAACCGACCTTATTGACCAGTTGGGCCTGCACAGCCGCGTATACATTGCCGGCTACATCCCCACCGACGACGAGCTAAACGCCCTTATCCGCGAATGCGACGTGTGCGTATACCCATATAACGGCGTGTACTACGGCCAGGTGGCGTCAGGTTCGCTTAACCTGTCGTTTGCCAATAACCGGCCGGCCATTGCCTACCCTACTGCCGCAATTAGCGAGCTGGCCGCTGTTGCCGACGGCGCAATTGTGCTGTGTGAAACATATGCCTACTACGAGCTGGCGCGCGAATTAAAGCGCATCGACATCCCTAAACAAGCTGAACTTTCCAAAGCGTTTGCCGAAAAAATGGCCTGGCCAAAAGTGTCTGCCGAACTCGTAAAAGTATATGAAGACCTGGCTGAAAAGTAACCCGCTCTATGCGGTGTGGCTGCTGCTGGGCGTTTCGCTGGCAGTATACATAGTTGGCTTTACCTGGCTGTTTGTGCCGGTGCTGCTGTTTGTGCTGGCGCGGTACCTGCCGTTTCCGCGGCTGTTTGAAAGTTATGTTTCGCGGCTGGTAGTGAGCTTTTTAGCGCTTATTTCCGGGCTGCTGATTGCTATTCTGCTGCAATTTTACATCTTCCATAACACTGGCTTCCGTATGCTGGCGCTGCTTATAACAGTGATTGTGGCAGCAGTGGTGTGGTATTTCAGAAATAAGGCGCCGCAGCCAGTTGGCGTGAAAGCCAACCGCAAAGACGCCGCCGCACTGCTGGTTGTGCTGTTGTTTGCCCTGCCAGTGATTGCTGTGACAGGCATTGCCAGCCGCAGTGTTGACGGCATTGCGCGCTTTGGCGGCATCCAGAGCCCGGACGGCGCCAACCATTTTATGATCCTGAGCCAGGTATCTGAAAAGCAGCACCTGGATTTTGACGGCACCTCCTACTACCCTATGGGCTTCCACCTAAGCCTGGCATTTATGCAAGACAGTGTGGGGCTGAACCAATCAGGCCAGCGCTTTGGTATAAATGCCAGGCTGTTTATTATGCAGTACCTGCTGTTTGGTTCGGTGCTGGCGTTTACGTTTGCGTATTTTTGCCGGTTTGTGCTGGATTTACTGGGCGCCAAACTAAAAGGTTACGGCGATTTTACCGTAGCGTTTGCCGCTGGTTTGCCGGTTGTGGTGCTGTTCCTGCTGCCTTTCATGTACCAGGGCTTCATAAATTATTACTACGTGGTTACCGTGGCGCTTGCCGGCCTTATCTATTTGGCGGCAGCGTTTAGCAAGGAAGGGAAGGAGCCTGCCCAGCAGCGCCTGCACATCCTGGGATACTTGCTGCTGGTATTTGGCGCGGGCATGAGCTGGCCGCTGCTGGTGCCGCTGTTTTTGCTTATTCCGGCGCTCTATTTCCTGCCGCCTATTACTGGCCTGCGGCAAATCCCAGGGCTTATCCGTGCCGGTTTGCAGCGCCAGCACTGGCCGGTGATTGCAGCGCTTGCGTTGCAGCTGGTGCCCATCTATATGCAGATGCGCTACGCGGTTATTGGCACGGGCGACCAGTTTAACGCCTACGGCAGCATCCGCACATTTAGCTACGGATTAGTGGCCGGCGGATTGGCACTGGTTATGTACGCCTCAATCAGCAAAACACTGCCCGCAGAAATAGCCCGCTTCATCCGCAACGTGTTCCAGCCGTTTTTCGTATTCCTGCTGGGGCTGATGGTTATCCAGTACTTTACTGCTGGCGAGCTGCGTTACTACGCCATTAAAACCAGCTTGCTGCTGGAGATTATCCTCATAGCCATAGCTGCTGTTGGCGTGGTGGTTGTGTATGCGCAACGCACCACCGGCTGGGTTGAACGTTTCTGCATGCCGGTGCTCATTGTTATGGCCGGCTTGCTGCTGCTTATTGGCATGAACGCCAACCCGCTGAAAGACACGCGTGAAATGTTCCGTAAATACTCTGGCTTTGGCACGCCGGCGTTCTATGGGCCGGACACAACTGCCCTTACAAACGTTGCCGCTGGCGACCACGTAAACGACTCCAACCTGGCAGTTGTGCATTACGACAGCGCCACCGACAAGCTCTTCAGCAACATGATGCCAGTGAACTGGATTACCGTTATGCAGGCCCGGCCAGTCACGGTTACGGCCGCGCAAATATGCAGCGCCGACCTCTATTCTGTTGCGATTTACCAGGAACCCGGCCCGCAGCAGCAGTTCAACTTTACGTCAAAAATGCGTGAATGTATCACCATTGCCAGAAAGGCAAACCGCCCGTTCTTTATCGTGACCGACAACGGTTCGTACGAGTACGTGCAGTCATTGTTTGGCGGTTACGCGACTGTCGTAAAAGAGCAGTAGCCGTTATTTGCCTGGCCGCCAGCCAGCACAAAGCCACGGCTGGCGGAATGTAAACTATTTTTTAGCAGCGCTGCCGCGTTCGTGCGTGGCAACAAATCCTTTGATGTAATCTAAAACGTCTACCGTGCTTTCCCAGCCTAGTTCGTCGCGCGCTTTGGTGGGGGTATTACCAGAGTTTTCGCGGCCAGGGTAGCCGTCGATCATTTCAATGTCGCCGCCAAATGCCTTGGCAACGTCCAGTACGGAAACGGATTTTTGGTTGCCCAAAACGTAGCCGTCGCCGTGGCCACGTTCGCCAACCATAATCAGGCCGCGGGCAAGGTCGGTCACGTAAGTGAAGTTGCGCTCCTGGGTGCCTGGTTTTACGATGGTCAGCGGCTTGCCTTCCAGATACATACGCTCTAAGCAGCCGATAAGGGTGATATTACCTTCGCGCGGGCCGAAAGCGTTGTTGAAGTAGGCGATAGCATACGGCAGGTCGTACCACTTGCCGTAGTTTATGATGAGGTCAACATTAACAGCTTTGGTGAATGAGTACGGGTTTTGGTTGCGCCCTTCGCCGCCGGCTGCGTAGCGGGTGCTGCTGCCGGCGTACACCAGCTTGCCAACGCCGCGTTCACGGCAGAATTCCACTACCTGGAACGTGCCCCAAATATTCAGTTCATATACTTTGCGCACATCTTCAAACGACGGCGCTATGCGGGCGTATTCGCCCAGGTGGTACACGATATCAGGGGTTTCGGGCACAAGCTTAGCAATGTCGAGCGTGCTGCCAGTGCGGTAGTCAACGCCTGCTACGTGGTTGTTCTTGCTGCCAGCAGAGTAGTTATCCAGGCAAATGACGTGGTTGTCTGTTTCTTTGGCAAGCAACTCAATAACATGCGAGCCCACGTGTCCTGCGCCGCCAGTTACCAGAATTGTTTTCATGGCTAACCGCGCCCAATGCTTAGGTACGTTAGGCCGGCTGCACCCATGGCGCTGCGGTCAAAGATGTTGCGTCCGTCGAAGACCAGTTTTTCCTTCAGGGCGCTGGCGATGGTTGCTGGCTCAACAGCAATGAACTCTTTCCATTCGGTAACAACCAGCAGGGCGTCGGCGCCGTGCAGGGCTTCCAGGGCGCTGTCTGCGTACTCAATCTCAGTAGGGAAGATGCGCTTTACGTTTTCAGCGGCTTCGGGGTCATAGGCCTGCACACGTGCGCCACGGCCAACCAGTTCACGGATAATTTCCAGTGACGGGGCTTCGCGGATATCGTCGGTGTCTGGCTTGAAGGCCAGGCCCCACAGCGCAAATGTTTTACCGGAAAGGTCTTCACCCAAACGGTCGGTAACTTTCTGCACCAGCACTTTTTTCTGGCGCTGGTTTACGTCCATTACCGCGCTCAAAATTTTGAATTCGTAATCGTGGTGGCCAGCGGTGCGGTGCAGCGCCAAGACATCTTTAGGGAAGCAGCTGCCGCCGTAGCCAATGCCGGCGTACAAAAAGCGGCTGCCAATGCGGGCGTCGGCGCCAATGCCCAGGCGCACGTTGTCCACATTTGCGCCGGTAAGTTCGCATAAGTTGGCAATTTCGTTCATAAAGGATATTTTGGTTG
>DATIIE010000075.1:0-12085 GCA_035479955.1 Saccharimonadales bacterium (SeqCode) | reverse complement strand
GGGAACAGCTGTGAAAAACGCGTACCGGGTGCGTCAACTGGGTGCGGCGTAGCAACTTCTATAGAACTATCGGGTTTTGGCGGTACGCGCAGTACACCGGATGCGATGCGTTCGCGGTAATGGGCAATAGGCTCGCCGGGTTCTGCATGCGGGACTGCGATGCGCGGTGCGGCAGTAATATCAAAATACTTTTCGTAGAGCGCCATAGCCGCGGGGCCAACAGCATCAGATGGCAGATTATTGCGCACCTGCAGCCACTCGTCGCCAATTTCGCCGTGGCCCTTGCCGTTGCGCAGTGGTGCCAGCGCGACCGTCAGGCCGTCGGCGTGGCCGCCAGGGTTCCCCCCGCTAAAGCGCACATCCGAAAACAGCAGTACCGCGCCTGCGCCTAATTGCAGCGCAGCGGCATTTGGGTCTTCGGGCCGTGTGTGAAATTCCTGAAGTGGGGGCAGAGCTCCCTGTTGGGTGGGTTGTTCAATGGCTAACGTCATAAGTTTTTCATAAAAAATAGAAACGTACCTTGCGGTACGGAGGCCCAACGTACGCCATACATTATCACTTTACACTATATGGGCAAGTTAAGAGGAAGGGTATGTTCCATTATCACGCCGGAACATCACGAAGTCAACGGCAAAATGCACAAAAATTGCCAGCGGAAGCATAAGTGGTTTATAGTGGGAGTAAGGAGTAAACATAAAAATGGAAGAACCGCAAACCAGTACGCTCACCACTAAACGGGTGCTAGTGACGTCTTTGGCTGTTGATATCTTTGATCTACTAATGAACGCTATTGTGGCAGCCGTAACCGGCAGCGCCATCATGGTTGTTGAGGCACTGGAAGGTTTTGCCGGGTTATGCTCGGTTGCCATGCTGCTGTTCGCCAACAAGCGTAGCAACACCAAAGCCACCAAATTACACCCGTTTGGATACGGGCGCGAAATCTCATATTGGTCTACTATTGCGGCATTTGTGATTGTAGCGTCGGCCGGCGTGTTTGCCGTGCATTTGGGCTACCAGAAAATTCTGTCGGATGACCCGCAGCCTATCCGCCACGCGTGGCTGGCCTTTATTGCGCTGGCGATTGCGCTAAGCACGAACGGCTACTCATTCTGGACTTCCCTGCGCAAACTGCTAGACGGCGCGCCCATGCAATCGTTAAGCAAGCTGTTCCTGACCTCGCCGCGTGTAGCGCCTAAAACCACCGTGGTGCTGGACGCCATGGGCAGCGCCATTGCGCTGGTAGGCTTGTTCATATTGAGTATTTACACCTTGGGTGGCTCAACAGCTGCGCGCCTGGACGGCGTTGGCGCACTGGCAATGGGCCTGGGCCTTATCTTCTCCTCTGGCGGACTGCTGCTGAGCGTACGCGCCTTGGTAATGAACCAGGGTGCACCGCGTGAAATGGAGCGCAAAATCCGTGACGCGGCCCGTGAAGTACCAGAAGTAAAGCATGTTGTGGGCATGCAAACCACCATGGTTGGCTCCGACAAAGTACTGGCCAACATCGACGTCCACCTGAAAGACGGCCTGAACACCGACCAAGTTGAGCAAGTAGTTGAAAAGGTAAAAGAGGCGACCCAGCAGGTAAACGAAGGTGTGCAGGTGCACGTTGAACCCGACGCCATGGAAGACCACCACAACTTCCCCAAGCGTTGACAATAGTAGTACTGGGGTATATTGTTTCTCGTATGATTATTATTTCCGGCGCCGGTATGATGCCCATGTCCTCAATGCATTGCCCTGAGTCGGTTTAACATAACTACAGAATGAATCGCCGGCCCAGGGCCGGCTTTTTTGATTCATTCGCATTCATACAAAGGATCCTTACTACAATGTCATTAGAAAAATTCCAAGCCACGCTTGCCGGCGGTAACCCGGTTATTATGGACGGCGCCTTTGGCGAGTTAGTTACCGCACGCGGCGGCAACACTACAATGCCGCTGTGGGCCACGCACGAGCTGCTCAATGCTGAGGGCCATCCGATTGTAGCCGGTATCCACAGTGACTACATTGCCGCAGGCGCAACAGTAATTGAAACTGGCACCTTCCGCGCCCAAGCCGAAACATTTGCCGCGCATGCCGTTGCCGCTGGCCAAGAAGGCAGCCGCCTCAGCCCTCTTGAAGCTTTTGGCAGCAGCGACCCGGCGGCACTTTCACGCCGCGCCATCCACACTGCCGGGCAGCTAGCCGTTACCACGCGGGCAAAATCAGGAAAACCGGATATTATTATCGCCGGTTCAATGGGCCCGATAAACGACTGTTACACCCCCAGCGCCACACCGAGCGACCGCGAACTGGCCGCTGCGCACACGCGCTACGCCGAAGCACTTGCGGAAAGTGGCGTGGGCTACGTAAGTGTTGAGACAATCCCCACTATCCGGGAAGCAGTCATTGCTGCAAAAGCCGCAAAAGAAGCAGGTATCCCCTACAGCGTCAGTTTCTGGGGCGACAAAGGCGGCGGTATCGGCCACGATGAAACACTCCAGGACGGCGTCCGTGCGCTGGAACGTGCCGGCCTCGACCCCCTGTACATTGGCGTGAACTGCGTGCCAATAGCGGTTGCTGGTGAGTCAGTAAAAACCTTGCGCGACAGCACCGACCTGCCAATTGCCGTCAGTGCCAACGGCGACGGCGACCCAACCCAGCACAACACCTGGAGATACCAGCACGAACACAACCTGCACTATGCCGAAGCCGCCGAGCGCTGGCTTGCAGCTGGCGCATTACTGGTTGGCGGCTGCTGCGGCACCACACCAACAACCATCAAAGGCCTGGCCCAGCTGGTTGGCCCAACGCCCGCACAACAATAGCCTACTTTCGGCCAGCCGCCCATGCTACAGTAGGGGATATGAAAATGCAGCTGCATGAACTGGACCTACAGATTATCGCCCTGCTGCGCCGCTGGTTTTTGCCACTAGCCCGCTTCGCGATTTTTGTCGTCTACTTTTGGTTCGGCATATTAAAATTGTTGGATCTGAGCCCGGCGACTCCGCTCGCCTCTGCGCTTACCGAAAAAACAATCGGCCTCAGCCACTTCGACACCGCCTTTGCTGTGCTTGCTGTGTTTGAATGCGTTATTGGCATTCTGTTCCTGTTCCCCCAGCTGACACGCGTGGTCATCCCCATGCTTGTCGTACATTTGGCTGTGGTGTGCTCGCCGCTGCTGCTGGTGCCGCACGAAGCCTGGACAAAATTTTTAGTACCAACCCTGGAAGGCCAGTACATTATTAAAAACTTAGTGCTGGCAGCACTGGCTATTGGTATTGCCGCACAAACAACGCCGCTGGCGCACAAGAAGGCTGGGGGACATGGAGCCTAACGCCCCGAAACCAAACTGGAAAAAGCCACAACTTACCCCCGTTAATCAACAAAGCGGGCTGAGCAATAAAAAGAAGGTGCTTATTGTGGCTGTTATTGTAGTGCTGCTTATCATTTTCCTCACCGACTGGTGGGTCAGCTCCCGCAGCGAAAAGCCCACGGTAACCGGGCAAACTACCAGCCTTACACGCTGGCCAGTATAATCGCCTGCTTGATCTCTTTTTCCATTGAGTCGCCATAGCGTTCCAGGTCGTTGGCGCTTACCCAGGCGAATCCCTGGTGTTCGTCGCTGAGCGTAACATCGCTGGAAGTGGTTTTACAAAGGAAAAACAACGCCACAATATGTTTGAGTTCGCCTTCCGGCTTAGCAAACCATTCGTCAACGTGAATCACTTTGCCTACTTCAAGGTCAGTAATGCCGGTTTCTTCCTGGGTTTCGCGGCGCAGGCCGTCTTCTAGCTTCTCGCCCTTTTCCAAGCGGCCGCCAACAGCTTGCCAGCGTTCGCCCTCGCGCATAATAAGGAACTTGCCCTCGGTGTTTTGTATGACAGCTTTGACTGCGACTTGGTTATCCATACACCTATCATACGCTTGTTCGCCTTGGCAAAAAACTGCCGGCTATGGAAATACGCGTACTGAAATAATTTTCGAGCGGGCCCTGCGCTACTGGCGCACGGCTTCATCTAATGCACGGGTAATAACCGGTGTCCACAACGCATAGCCGCGGGCGTTGGGGTGGAATTTATCCGGTGCAAACAGCGTAGGGTCGGCCTTGAACGCCGCCCGGGTTTCGGTGGCAATTGGCGCGAAGACCAGATGGTTTTTTGCAACCAGCCGTTCAAAGACCGCGTTCACACTATGCACCCGCCACAAGGCGATGCGCTGGGCTGCCCACGGGAACCGCGGCACTGTATCCATGGCTGGCGAACCAGTCACAATAATTTTCACGGCCGGGTTCGCCTGGCGCAGCCCATCAATGGTTTGCTGCATAGCCTGTTCTACTGCACTGCCGCTAGTAAAATGCGTTACGTCGTTGGCGCCAACGGCAATAAGCACAATGTCAGGCTTGTAGCGTAGCGCCTCTGTTAGCTGCGGGCCGGCAACGTCGTTGGCGACCGCCCCCGAAACACCAACATTCACAAAAGTTACGGCATGCGCGGCAGCTAAATGCTTGGCGCTGGCAACGGCGTACCCATCCTTATACGGTGCGCCTTGGGCTATGGCAGTACTGTCGCCCATTACCACATAGGTTAGCTTACGGCCTTCGCCTAACTGCTGCGGCCCGCGCGGGATAGTGGGCGCAGGCACAGGCTTGCCGTTAAATTTGATAATTAACATGTTAATAACCACAAACAGCACCACGGCCGCAAGTACACACACCACTATCAGAAACACCTTATGCTTCACGGCTGCGCTTGCCGGTGTAACCGTCGTTCAGCCCAATGCCGTCCAAAATCATATCGATACATTTTTCAACCCGCGCAGCCCGCGTTTGGGAATGTTTGGGCGCGGTAAAGTACAACAGGTATGCACGGCGCCTACCCGGCGTTAAGGAGTCAAAGGCGGTTTGTAAATGGGGCATTTCAGTGAGCCTGTCCTGGAATTCATCGGGGATGGGCAGTTCTTCATCGTTCTTAAAGTCGACTTTCAGGCCAGCCTTTTCCACTTCTATAGCCTCCAGGATGTAGGCTTTCAGCACAGCTTCCAGATCAGTTATTTGCTGCAAATTAGTAAACTTCGCCAGGCGCACTGAGCGCGAATTCTCGCCCGGTGCCGTCAAAATATTACTAGGGTCATCCAGCAAAATGCCTTTAAAGAACGACAGTGCGCAGTATTCCTTAAAGCCCGCCAAAATAATGACAACGCTTTTGTTGTAGGTGTAGCAGGGCGAGCCCCACTTAATGTCTTCAGTGAGCTCAGTATCCAGCAGCATTGCCCGCAGTTTTTCAAATTCTGCGCGCCACTTGGGGTGGTCATGTAAGTAGTCGTCGACTCTTGGGTTTGTAGTTGCTGCCATTGCGTTTAGTATAAGCCCTACTGTATGCCGAAGAAGAAGGAACCGTTATTTTTGGTTGCGGTAGCTGGGGTGAACGAGGATGGGAATGTGCTTCGCCCAGTCAGATACACCGCTGGATAGTGGCCGTTTATAGGCGGCAGGTCGGTAATAAGTGAAACAGCCGCGAAAGCAGGGGCGCCCGGAAGCGTGGAAAGCAGCGCAAGGTAATAGTTGCCTGCTGCAATGGCCTGCGAACCGCCGGTGAGGTTGCCTGAAACCCACTCGTTGGCCGCGGTCAGGAATACCGCCGACATGTCCACGGTTTGGTCTACAAGCGCGCCGGCTTCGGTGTATAGTGCCATGCCGCAGGTGCCAGTAGGGCTGCCGGTGCCTTCGTTCACCTTCCATCCGCCAATTTTGCTTACATTGCCAGCAGGCAAACGGACAAGCATAAAGATACAAATACCGCTGTTAACGTTAAATTTCGTAGACGATTGTGTGGCGGGCATTGTTTGGCCAACCAAACCCAGTGCCGCAGCGGACGGGTCCGGGGCGCCAGCGGCTGCCGCCGCAATAGTTACGTCTACCCTGTTATTGGCGTTGTTGTCGGTAACCGTAAGCGTGGTGTTAGCGCCAGTAATAAAGTTAACTTTCGGGCGGGTGCCAACAGTTGTGCCATCTTTGCTTACAATAATGCGCTGGGTGGTGGTGTCGTCTGTTACGGCGCCAGCCTTAAGCTTACCGTCTACGTCGAGAGAGACGGATAAATAATCATTTAGGATTGTGCCCCAGGCGTCATCATCGCCACCAGGCTGCGGAAGTCGGGCCATGCATATATTATACATAAGCAAATACGACTTGCGCATAGCAATTACAATGCGCCGGGCTCGCCTCTGGGGTTATGTTGCCGGGTTCCGGCAGTTTGCAGCACCACAATTGCAGGTGAAATGCTCTGTTTCCAAGTCGATGTAATCGGAGGTGATCTCTTCGCCCGGCGAAATGTCGCGCAGGGCAACGTCGCTTTTGCCAACAACATGCGTGTTCGCGTTGCACGAGTGGTTCATGAAGCGCTCGGGCGGCTGCATCCACAGCAGATGGTCGCCTTCAGGGTAGAGGTAGTGTTTCTGTTCCTCGGCAGGCAATGCGCCAGCTTCTTCTTTGGTAAGGATTTTTGGGTGCCAGCTAACTACTACTTCACCGCTGTTAATTTTCTGTATAGCAAACAGCCCGCGGCCTTGTATTACCGAATCTTTCACTTCAAATTTCGGGGTAATGGCGCTCATAGTTTATACCTCGTCAAAGGAAGTGACTTGGCCACCGCCAAAGGTAAACTTGGCGACAAAATCGTGCGGATACGCTTCGCTGATATTATGCTCGCCAAAATCCTGTCCAATGTGGCTGGCCCGCAGCGCGGCCATGACGCCGGAGTGGCATACCAGCACGATGGTGGCGTTTTTGTGGCTGTTATTCAAATCACCAACGGTTTTAAACACCCGCTTTTGCATATCCGCCAGCGATTCGCCGTTCGGCGGCGTGTAGTTGGTGTTGCTGTCCATGCCCGGGTAGCGTTCGTACGCTTCGGTGCGCGACATATTGGCGGCATCGCCATAGTTGACTTCGCGCAGGCCGGGCAGCCGCTGTATTTCCTTGGTAAAGCCTATGCCGCGGGCCAACACATACGCCGTAACAAATGCGCGCCCCATGTCGCTGGAATACATTTCATCTATATGCACGTGGCGCAATTTGGCAATTACCTTTTGGGTTGGCTCCAGCCCATGTTCTGTCAGGGGCGTATCAATCCACCCAGACAGCCGCTTGGCCCGGTTATTCTCGGTTTCGCCGTGGCGCACTATGTAAAACAAATTCATCTTACAGCGACTACACTTATTTCAATTGTCGCACCAAGCGGCAACGCTTGCACACAAACGGCCTCACGCACGGGAAATGGTTTCGTGAAATACGTTGGGTAGACCTCGTTCAGCTCCGGCATTTGCGACATATCTGTTACGTAGATAACCACCTTTACAATGTCGTCCATGCCCGCATCAGCAGCCTTCAGCACAGCAGAAATATTCTGCATAATTTGGGCGATTTTTTCTGTAACAGAGCCATCGACTATAGTACCGTCAGCCTTACAGTGTACTTGCCCTGATAAATAAATAGTATCGTTACTAATAATAGCCTGCGAAAGGAACGGTGCGCCTGGGGCGTCTGGCGTAATTGCTTGCTGTTTCATACACCTATCATACCTCAGATGACCTGTTACTGAAATATTACCTTGACAGTCATAGTACTTCGATATACACTGTAACTATGCTAGACAATAAACTAACATCGGATTTACTGCGTGGACATACGGACACCATCATCCTCAAGTTCCTAACAAGCGGCGACAAGTACGGCTACGAGATCACCAAGCTGGTGTACGAGCTGTCCAACCGCGAGTACGAGCTAAAGGAAGCAACCATGTATTCCAGCCTGAAGCGCCTGGAGCACGATGGCCACATCACCTCATACTGGGGCGACGAAACCCAAGGCGGCAGGCGCAAATATTACCATGTTACCGCCAGCGGCCGCCACCAGTACGAGAGCAACAAGCGCAACTGGGACTACGCCAAGCAAATTTTAGAAAAGTTATTATAAGGAGCAACTATGAACGACAAACTAAAACAATTTATCGATGACGCATTTAAGTCCTACGGCGATTTCCCTGCCCGCAAAGACGTTGTGCAAGAACTGCTCGCCAACCTCACCGAACGATACAACGACCATAAAGCCGACGGCAAAAGCGACGGTGAAGCCTACAGCCTGACCGTTGAATCGTTTGGCGATGTATCAGAAATAATGGCGCAGGTTGCCCACAGCCAAGAAAAAACCGCAGACACAGAAAAAGATGACCGCTTCCGCGCCACTTCCCTGTTAGATGCCGACCTGGCCGATACAAAACTTTCTGCCTTCGACTTCAGCATGAGTGCGCTCGTGGGTGCTAACTTCGACAAATCAAACCTGCGCGCAGCAAAGTTCAAAGCTACGGCCTTAAAAGGCGCCAGCTTTGTGGGCGCAGACTTATCGGGCGCGCATTTTGACGGCAGCGCTGTACAAGAAGCCAATTTCCACAATGCCAACCTTACCGAAACAGCCTTCAACCGCTGCGCATTCAAAGATGTAGTATTCGGCGGCGCAATCCTCGACCGCGCCACATTTAAGCGCTCAGATTTAAACGGTGTGCAGTTCGACGGCCTTACCCTCCGGGGCACGATATTCGACAAATCTTCGCTGAAAAACGCGACTTTCAAAGGCACGGTACTGGAAGACGTTTCTTTCCACCACTCAGAAACCAAGAAAGCAATTTTCGACGGCGCCACAATGGACAAACTCACCTACGCGCTTTTGAAAGGCATGAAGGCCAACCTCGACAACGTAACGGTTAAATAAGCTAGCTATCAGAGTGGCTGCCGGCATATTCCAGAATGTCGCCAGGCTGGCAATCCAGCGCCTTACAGATTGCTTCCAGCGTTGACAGGCGGATAGCTTTGGCTTTGCCATTCTTCAAAATGGAAAGGTTGGCCATGGTGATACCCACTTTTTCGGATAGCTCAGTAACGCTCATTTTGCGCTTTGCCAGCATCACGTCAATTGTAATTACTATTGCCATTGCCGCACCTACACCGTCAGGTCGTTCTCTTGTTTTATGGCAATAGCGCTTCTCAACAGGCGCTGCAAAACGGCAGAAAATACCGCAACAGCGGCCGAGGCGCCAATAATCACCAAAGCAACAACAAGTACGCCCGGCGCGTCATCTTTGTCGGCCACGTAATATACATAGGGCAACCCGGCGCTGAACAACGCAGCAATTACAATGCCGCAGAATTTAATGCGCTGGAAAGCGGTAACTGACTCATCCGAAAACGCCGTGTTTTTGTCGATGTACGTAAGCAGCTTCATGGTTTGGTAAATTGCATAGAAAAACGGCACGGCCGGCACGTACAGGCCGGCTAAGATCCAGCGGTACAACCCAATGTTGTCAGAAGCAATGCCAATGGGAAGCGCGAATAAGCACAGGCCTAAAATGAACCCTGCAAAGCTTAATACTGCCAGCCGCAAAAAAAGCGTAGAGCCGTTTTCTACTAACTTGGATGTCTGCTTCTTGTTCATTACTTATTGCTGCCGTTTAGGTATTTGCCCGCCACACTCAGCGCGAATGAGGGCAGGATAATAAAAATTGTGGTTATAAAACTTCTCATCAGCACAGTGTCAAATGTTGAGTGGTTCGCGCCGTCGCCTGGCGCGATTATTGCAACCAACACGCCCAGCACACCAAATGCCACAGAGGCGTAAATGAATATTCGTGTCGCTATTTTTTGCATGATGAGAACCTCGTTTAACGTTAAACCATACGCTAAAACAGTAACACACCATTTATCGAATTACAATAAATATTTATTGATAGTACGTAGGGAGGGCTGCGGCCCTTACACCTCGACGTTGCCCGTTTTAACTTCTCCGGCACGGGTGTAATTGGCCATAATGACGCCGCTTGGTGTCACTGCGCTGTCTACTAATGTGAACGCTGCCGGAATTGTGCCCTCACTGAACAATTTCTTGCCCTGCCCCAGCGTGAGCGGGTAAATTTTGAGCCGCAGTTCATCTACAAGATCATTCTTAAGCAATGTTTGCACGAGCTTGCCGCTCCCCCACACCTGCAGGTCGGGGCCGTCGGAATTCTTAAGTTTCTCTATGTCGGCCACGCTTTTTATGAACACGCACTTTTCCCAGTCCGATTTTTCCACGGTTGTAGACATGACATATTTCGTACCTTTATTAATGGCTGGCCAAAAATCGCCATGCGTAGGCCAGTAGGCGGCAAAAATGTCGTATGTCCTGCGGCCTAAAAGGTAATCCGAAGGGCCCATTTCTTTTTGCATGAGTTCGCCGCCGGCTTCGTCAATATACGGTGCGGTCCAGCCGCCGTATTTAAAGCCGCCTGAGGTATCTTCGTCTGGGCCACCCGGCGCCTGCATAACACCGTCGAGTGTAATCATTGTTAGGACAGTTAATTTTCTCATGTGTCTCCTCCGCTTCTTGGTTCCTTTTTAATCATAACAGAACAAAAACTGGCGCATTGGATGTATAATTGCTTATTGCGCAATCATTAGCGCCATATACATATTTAATGAAGCCACGTGGCTTCGGGGGGCAAATATGAAATCAATAGCAAGACTACTAGCAGTGGCTGCAGCCGCTGTTGTAATGGCAGCTGGAGGGATGGCCCAGGCCACTGCAGCAACCGTTAATAAGCTACAGATTAGCCAGAACAGTTCCGGGCAAATAACGATCCAGCAGGGGCAGGTGCTGCAGGCCGGGCCTGTTGTTGACGTGCAGGTTACCAGTTCCTATGCAACCGCAGACCCTGAAATTTTCCAGCTGCGCAACGGGGCAACGCTCGCCCAAATGGACGCCAAGATTGTCCAGGCCGGCCAGGGAGGCCAAACAGCAGCAGCCGCCATGCAATGGTTTATCCAAAACACGACGTTTTACGGCGGGCTGAGCCAAACCGGCTCGGTATCCTTCCACCGCATTATGGCTGTTGGCACTTACTATGTTGCGCAGATGAACCCGTCGGCCACAGTAAAACCGTCTAACACCGCCAAGCAGTTCACGGTAATTGGCAAGCCTAACGCCATCCAGCCATACGCCGACCAGACATTACTCATGAACGACGTTAGCAGCGACCGCTTCGTGGTAAGCAGCTTCACGGGCCAGCTGCACAACGGGCCGCTGACTGTTTCAAACCACTCCAGCGAAATGCACTTCTCACGCTTCGTGCAGGTTAAAGCAGGGACTACAAACGCGCAAATATCTGCCTGGCTTGCCGGCGGCGCTGACCCGACCGTTCCTGGCGGCAGCGTAGAAAGTTTTGGCACACTGTCGTCTTACCAAGTGGCGCAGCTCGACCTTAACGTAAATCCGGGCACGTACGTTATACTCGACTTCATTCCAGACAAAGCTACTGGCACACCACACGCCCTGCAAGGCATGTTCCTTATAGTGACGGTTTCTTAGCGCTGTAGCAGCACCGGCTACGGAGCTGCGGCTGGCCCATTACTCCCAAGACGTTGTAAGTCCACATCCGTATAAATAGGCGCGTGATCGGTAAATTGCAACGCTTGCTCAGGGTCGCCCAAGTAGCCGTAGCCGGTGATAGCGCCCTGCGCAAATAATGATTCGTCGGCGTGGAACCGGTCGATACGCCGCGGGCCAGTTTTGCTGCCATCAAGGCCTGCGGTGGGGCGCCTATCGCCCAGTTCTGCGCCAACATCCAGTAAGCCGTTGCGTATCAGCATCTCAGCGGGCCGGCGGTCGGCTATGGGCATGTCATCTTTCAGTATGAAGTTGCCCATTTGGTCTTTCAGCGCCTGGTATTCCAGCTCGCGGCGCAGCGGTGGGCGCCAATCGCGCCAGCCATCCCACACCAGGTCAGGGTCACCAGGAGGGATGCAATTCCAGTCGCCGCCCAGCAACACTGGCTTGCCAGCAAAGCCAACGTCGTTATGCACTTCACTTAAGCGCTGCACCGGGTCAAACGGCGGGCCATGGCGGTGCACCAGTTTAAGCTTTGTTGTGTCGGGAGCGCTCTTTGGCTTCAGTGTTACAGCTAGGCGGGCATGCCAAAACGGTATGCCGCGGTCGGTAACAGAAACGGGCTCAAAAATATCAGGATGGTACAGCGTTACCAGCTTAAGGTTAGTGTCGCCAATGCCATTTGCAGCA
>DATIIE010000074.1:0-5937 GCA_035479955.1 Saccharimonadales bacterium (SeqCode) | reverse complement strand
GCTTTGCTTACCCACACGTCTACCGGGTATTTGCTGAAGTCTACTTTTTCAACGCTCTTGTTGAATTCTTTGACGTTGTCGGCGGTCAGTTTCATGCTGGAGATGTTGGCAGCTTTTACCGCGGCGATAAAGTTCTTCAGCTCAGTTTTGTCGATGGTTACCTGGTAGTGGTGGCTGTCTTTGCCCTTGATGGACTCATCTTTGAGTGTCTTGCTTACCACCATGAACTGGTTTTGTTTGTAGGCGTCGGCCAGCTTCTGGCGGTCGGCGTCGCTGAGTTTGCTGGAAAGGTCGGTGTCAGTGCCCGTAAGCTGCTTGAGCATGCCCTGGGTAACTTCCAGCCATTGGTTGTTCAGGCTGGCAACAGCCGGGGCCAGTTCGGAGGCGTCGGCCATGCCGAGCAGTTGGTCGATGCCGTCAAGGCCGCCCAAACGGAAGTAGTACGATTTGCCGTCAGCACTTTCCATGTCCACCTTAATAGTAGTGACTACAGCGTCTACTTTGGCGCTCATAGTGAACGCACCGTCGTTGTTGCTGGCGCCGGTGAATGTAGTGCTAACGGTGTTGCTGCCCTTGGGTTTTACGTCAAAGCTGCCTTCAAAATTCACGCTGTTTACTTTGTCTTTGGAAAAGGCATTTACCAGTGCGGTGTTCAGCACGTTTTGCGGCTTGTTCATTACTACGAAGTAGGCAGCGGCGCTGGCGCCCAGCAAAATACATACAACGGCTGCGGAAATAAGCCCGATAAGCATTGGTTTCTTGCTCTTTTTAGGGGTGACCATGCCGGTTGGGGCGCCGTCGGTGGCAAAACTTTTAGCAGCGATGTCGGCCGGAGTGGGCGCGCCGGGCATGGGCGTTGCGCCTGGGCTTTGTGGAGCGGTTGGCGAAGAAGCGGGCGACGGTGTGAAGCTGGATGGCGGCGTGGGTGGCATGCCAGCAGGCGGTGTTGCGCCAGGTGCGCTCGATGTGCCAGGGCCAGATGGGCTGCTGGCGTCAGCACTTCCCTTATCTTTGGAGGCAGCGCCTAAAATTGCTGCAGCTTGCGCTTCGTCGATCTCTTCAGGTTCCTTGTTTGGGTCCATTCCGTGCCTTTTCCTTCGGTTATATGTTAGTGCAATTTATCTAAGTTCAGGGTAGCATAAGCGGCGCCCGCAAATCCAGCCAACACCCAGCTTTTTACTGTAAATGCGACAGGCGTTCTTGCAGCTCGGTAACGCTGATGGCTTTGGCCGGGACGCCGATGCTTACCGGGACGTCGTAAGCGCTGTAGGTTTGCTTGTCGTGGGTGCTTTGCATTTCCACGGCTGCCAGATGGCGGGAACGCACGTCAACGGTCAGCGTCATTTTAAGCGATGCCTGGCCACGGAAATTGTTGGGGTCCAGGCTGTCGAGGTCGTGCATGCCCAGGGTTTGGGCGAAGTGCTGCATGAGTGTTGCGTAGGCTACCGGCTGCACAGATACATCATATACATATTGCAGGCGGCCGTTTACGGTTTGCTTTTTAGCCTTGTTGTAGGTGGTTTGGTATACCACGTTGTCCTGGATTTCCTTGATAAGCTTGTGGCGCTGGGTAGGCTGCAAATTGCCAATTGGCATTGCTACGCCGCCCAGTGGCAGGCCCACGCCCAGCACACCTTGGCTAAACAGCTGGTTCTGGCCGCTTTGGCCTTTGGCCCATACGCCGATCACTTTCGAAAAATCCAGATCTTTGCCGTCTTTGCCTTTTTGGTCGGTTTTTACGCTAACGTAACGGGTGTAGTCGGCGGTTGGCGTGCCAATAAGTTCATTGCGCACAATGGTGTTGCCCTGCGTCAGTTTCGTAAGTGAGTGTGATATGTTCTTGGCGCCCAGCGAGTACTGCACGGTTTGGTGGATGCTGGTTTTGTCGTTCTTTTGGTCTGCCTGGATAGTGACAGCAGCAGTGGACAGGCTTTGGTCTACGGTTTCCCAGAATACGCGCTCGGGGTTAATGCTGGTTTTTGTCCACCACAGCGCACCGCCAATAAGGAGCAGCACTAGGCCAAACACATACAGCGATAAAATCGGCTTCTTCCTTATTGTGTTTAGCGGTTCTGGCAACATGCAGTTATTGTATCAGTTATTTGGTTTTACGGCGAAGTGTTGCCGCTCCTAAAAAGACAGCGACCGCAGCAAACGCCACCACCACCGCAAGGTCGATGTATGTTCTGTGCCCTACGCCGCTTTCCAGTGACAGGCGGTTCATAGCATCTACAGCGTAAGTAAGCGGCAGGCAGTTGGCCACCCAGTGCAGCACTGTTGGCAATTGCGATA
Source organism: Saccharimonadales bacterium (SeqCode) (assembly GCA_035479955.1). GTDB lineage: Bacteria > Patescibacteriota > Saccharimonadia > Saccharimonadales > UBA4665 > PMNU01. The sequence continues at coordinate 3,645 of DATIIE010000074.1, read as the reverse complement.
CCGGCACCAGCAAACCGCACAGCAGTGCCTGCGGCAAAATAAAGGCGGGCATAAACTGCACTGCCTGGAATTCGGTGCGGGCAAAGGCGCTGGCCAGCAGGCCCAGGGTGGTGCCCAAAATAGCGTCAGCCAGGGCAACAATAATTAAGAACCCTTCCGGCCCGGCAATATGCAAGCCATATATATGAATAGCCACTTCTGTTGCCAGCGTAGCCTGCACAATGGCCAGCAACCCAAAACTAATGGCATAGCCCAGCAAAATATCGAGTTTGCCCATGGGCATGGCCAGCAGGCGCTCCAGGGTGCCGCCGGAGCGTTCGCGCAGCGTGGTAATAGACGTTATTAAGAACATCACCACAAACGGGAAAATACACAGCAGCGCCGGGCCAATACTGTCGAACACCTGCGGTGTTTGGTTATATATCCAGGCCAGCAGGCCCAGCAACACCAGGGGCACTACAAAAATCAGGCCAATGGTGCGTTTGTCGTGGTGCAGCTGCTGTAACACACGGCGGGCAGTGGCCAGAGTTCTGCGCGGGCTCATTTGGCCACCCCGCCTGCCAGTTTCAAAAATGCATCTTGCACATGGTGGGTGCTGGTTTGCCGTAGCAGTTCGCCCCGAGTGCCGTGGCTCAGCACTTTGCCGTCTCTTAATAAGAGAAGCTCCGGGCAGCGCTCGGCTTCGTCCATAACATGGCTGGAAACAATAAGCGTGCGGCCTTCGGCGGCCAAAGCATCGAACAACGCCCATAAATGCTCGCGCAAAACAGGGTCGAGCCCCACAGTGGGTTCGTCCAGTACTAATAATTCGGGCGAGCCAAGCAACGCAATGGCCAGGCTAACACGGGCGCGCTGCCCGCCGCTCATGCTGCCGGTTAACTGGCTGGCCTGCGGAGTTAAATCCACCTGCTTCAGCACGCGGTCTATGTCTGTTTTAGGCACGCCAAGTACGGCGGCAAAATATTGCAGGTTTTGGCGGGCGGAAAGGTCGTCGTACACTGCCGGCGATTGGGTTACGTACCCAATTTTAGAGCGCAGCTGGCGCGAACCAGCTGGCAACCCCAGCACTTCCAAAGAACCGCCGGTAAGCTCCTGCGCACCAACCATAGCCCGCATAAGTGTGGTTTTGCCAGAGCCGCTGGGCCCAATAAGCCCGGTAATTTTGCCTGGGGTAATAGTGAACGTTACGCCTGCTAGCGCCTGCACGCCCTGGCGCACAACTCGGACATTTTTGGCAGTAACGGCGGCATGCTGCATATGCTTGTAGTATCCGCAGCATGCCCTGCTTCGTCAAATTAAAATAGCAATTTAAATAAATCACCGTTAAATATCTTTTAATATCGCGCACCTTTATTGTATAGTCTGCTCATGAGCGATGCCGAGCGCATACAATCCATACAAGCTGCCTACCTGCTGGAAGCGGGGTACAGGGTGCCGGGCATAGTGCCGAGCGGCGCCATTCTGGACTCCTTGTTAGCTGAGCCGGTAGCACCAGCCTTTTCTGTAGAACAACAAGCGCGCTTGCTGGCTGCCGACGGCTTTCCCACGACCCAAGAAGAAGAGGTAGCTATTGCCTTTCAGCGAGCACAGGATCCCCACTTCCAAGAAGAAATTCCGAAAATTGCATCCACACCGGCTAAAGCAGCAAAAATTGCCGTACTTGCCACGTTTGGCGAGCTATCGGTGCAGCTACTGCAGGGCAAAGGTGAGGGTGAACGCGAACGCAACGTACCATATCTGAATCAAGCTGGCCGGCTGCAAGGCGACCCCCGCATACTTGTCCAAGCTCGCTACGCCGTAAGCCAGGCCATATTAAAGGAACCGGGCCGACTGTTCCACCGGGCCGAAATAGAAAGCCTGAGCCAGCCGCTCAACACCTGGCGCCACACGCATGAAGATCTACGCAACTGGTGGCATACACGGCTGCGCATTGGCGGCCACGCGCTGATAATCCCAGGTAAAACAAAAGGGCATGGCGTGCGTGTAAACCCCCGCCTGGACGTTACAGTGCAAGGCCCACTACCCCACCAAGTAAGGCCTGCCGGTGTTGGCAAGCGAGTGCGGCGGTAATAATGGACCATTCTGAAATGCTGCGCCAGCAACGGGCGCTTTTAGCTGAAGCTGGGCTCGACATAACCGGGCTTGGGCAAGCGCCCGCAGCAGATATTTACACCATGGCGCCTCCACCCGGCGCCGAAGCCGAGCCCATCCCATCTGCCGCAGCAAAATTAGCAGTCAATGCTACATTCAGCGACGAGATGGTAGTCCTCAGAGACAGCGACCGTACCCGTGAAGTACCCTACATAGCATCCGAGGGCAAAAGACCGCATATAGACCCGGCCCGCTTAGCAGCCGGCCGCCTGGTCGTTAGCTTTGCAATAGTTAGCGACCCTGAGCGTGTGTTCACGACTCCCGATATACAGGAAATCGCCGGCCCTATGCACCAAGAGTGGCGCAGAAGCCTGGACCTTCTAAAAGATTGGTGGTCCAGGATGCTGACTATTAGCGGCCGGCCGCTCATTGTGCCAGTGAGCCGCACCCGCCCCCCGTTTGCCGCGCAAGCAAACACACATTTGGCAATTACCGTGCGCGACAACACCACGTCATCAAAGGAAGGAACAGGAAAATAATATGGATTACGCTGAAATGTTACGGCAGCAACGGGCATTCCTTGCAGAGGCTGGGCTGGATATATCCGGGCTTGGCACCACTCCCGAGGCAGAGATCTACGCAAATGCCCCGCCTGCGGACGCAGAGCTGGCCACACCTGAAAAACGAATCACACCGGCCGCCGGCCTTATTGCCGTAGAAGCCACATTCCGCGCAGAAACCGTAGCCATAGACCAAAAAACCACTCCGCCATACTCGCGTGAAGTAGCGTATGTAAGCGATTCAGCATTGCCCAGCCTGCGCGGAGTAAGCGAGGCAGACTTAGCCCTTGCCCGCCGAAACCTTACCCTGGCGGTACTGGCCGAACCAGAGCGCGAATTCACGATAAGTGACCTGGCTGGCATTACAGAGTCCTTAGATATAAATGCAAGCTGGGACCACCTGGGCGGCTTAGTACGAAACTGGTGGAACCATAAACTGACTATTCGGGCGCGTCCTTTAGTTGTTACCGGGAAAATAGGCAAACGCCGCGCTAACCCGCTGCTAAAAATTACCGTACACGACGAACCTGCCGAACCAAAAACAGCCAATGAGTGAGCTACCAGACCCCGCAGAGCTGGCCCGCCAGCAACAACTATTATTTGAGCAAGCCGGCTACGGCCTGGTTGTGCCAGCCATGGTACCAGGAACTGAGCCGGAGCCGCTCCCACCGTTAGCGAGCGCAGAGCAAAACCCTCCCCTGCCAAGCCCCGAACCACCAGCCATAGCCCGTATCGCCCTAGAAGCCACATTTGATGCAAGCGGCATACTGCTGGAATCGGCGGGCAAAACCCGCCGGGTAGATTTCCTGCCTAAGGGTGGCGCAGTAGCGCGCCCGGAACGCCGCGAGCAGCTTCTAGCCGTACGGCGCGACACAACGTGGGCCATATTAAATGAGCCAGGGAAAATATTCAGCCACATCGGGCTGCACCCGCTCATCACTACCGAAAGGAAGGCCAGCCACTACCGCATTGGGGTGCGTTTGTACGCCTGGTG
>DATIIE010000073.1:0-6173 GCA_035479955.1 Saccharimonadales bacterium (SeqCode) | reverse complement strand
ACCAAATCCGTGCCACCTTAATTAGTTACGGCTTCTCTGAGAAAGAGGTGGACGCCGCCCTTGACCCGGAGAGCCACCTGGCCAACCCTGCACTGGTAGACAAACCAGACGGCGCCTCGCTGGAGGGTTACATTTACCCTGATTCGTACGAAAAGACATCCGGTACCGACCCGCACGAAATTATCGCGCAAGCCTTGGGCGAAATGAACAAAACGCTGACGCCCGCGCTGCGTGACTCCTTTGCCGAACAGGGTCTGAGCACCTACCAGGCGCTCATCATCGCCTCTATGGTTGAAAAAGAGGTTTCCACCCAGAACGACCGCAACCAGGTGGCGCAGGTGTTTATTAAGCGGCTGCACGATGGCATGCTGCTTGGTTCAGACGTTACCGCCTTTTACGGCGCAATTACTGCCAACCAAAAGCCCAGCGTTACCTACGATTCGCCGTACAACACCTTGCTGCACAAGGGGCTGCCGCCTACGCCTATCAGCAACGTGTCTGCCAGCTCGCTGAAAGCGGTAGCTAACCCTTCGCAAACAGATTGGGTGTACTTTGTAACAGGGGACGACGGGGTTACACACTTCTCGCATACCCTTGATGAGCACAACGCTGCGGTGTCGCAATACTGCCATAAATTGTGCAGCGCCCAATAGCCGTAAATTAACAGAGGTAGCGTATGCAGCCAACAGGGGTGGAAAAACTGCGTGCGGACTTGCCAAGTACCCATTAGCTGCTATACTTATGGTTGTAGCGGCTAGGGAGCTATCTCTGTTTAGAGTAGTCTTTTAAACGTTACATGGAGATTCGTATCAGCAACGTAGAAACCCATGGAATTATCGCCCGGCTGGAAGGCGCAGGACGCACTACAGCAGAGCCATTGCTCCGTAAAATACTCCGTGCTATTGGCAACCGGCGTGTTGTTCGCTATGGGCTTATTTCGCTAAACATTGCCCTGCTACTAGGCGTGTGCGGGTTTTTGCTCACCAACACCAAGAAGGGCCAGTTAGTGGCGCAGAACTCGGTACTTTCGGCTACTGGCCGTGAAAGTTCCGCGGTTCCGCTCGACCAACTCTCTTCTGCCGACATTGCCGCTAATGCCGCGCTGGCAGCCGGCCTCGCAGAAACGCCGGGTGTCATTAACCAGGCGCAAAGCGCCCAGGCTGACCTCATTACTGCCCCGGCCGACACAACCGCTGTTACTAAACCCCAATCAGTAAGCACTGCCCTAAAGAGCCGCAAAGACATCCAAACCTACGTAGCCGTAGACGGCGACACGGTTTCCAGTATTGCTGCCAAGTTTAATGTAACTTCAGAGAGCATCCGCTGGTCGAACAACCTCAGCGGCAACACCGTGAGCGTTGGCGCCAAACTGAACATTCCGCCGGTGAACGGCATTGTGTACACTGTGCAATCCGGCGACACCGTCGACACCCTGGCTTCCAAATACCGCGCCAACAAAGACCAAATTATTGCCTATAACGACGCCGAGCTAGCCGGCCTGCAAGTGGGCGAGCAAGTGCTGATCCCCAATGGCCAGCAGCCAGCGCCAACTGTTATTACCCGCACAGTTGCGGTGTATGGTGCCTACAACGGCTACGACTACGGGTTCTGCACCTGGTACGCCGCTAACCGCCGCGCCGCCCTTGGCCGCCCGGTACCTGGCAACCTGGGCAACGCCAACACCTGGACAGTGCTGTCTGCCAGCATGGGCATTGCCACCGGCTCCACACCGCAAAACGGCGCAGTTGCGGTAAAACACAGCGGCCCTCCTGGCCACGTAGCCATTGTTGAGCAAGTAAACGAAGACGGCAGCTTCTGGATTTCAGAGATGAACTCATTCGGCCAGGTGTCTATCGGCGACCCAACACCGCGCGGCGGCTGGGGTGTTGTAGACTGGAAGCTCATCCCCGCAAGCAGCGTGGGCACTTATAGCTACGTTTACTAATCGGCCATTTTCTGGTTTACTATATATATGAGTTTTGTCGATAACGCGACTTTGATTGTAAAAGCAGGCGACGGCGGCAACGGCCGCGTCAGTTTTCGGCATGAAAAGTTTATCGATAAAGGCGGCCCTGATGGCGGTGACGGCGGCAACGGCGGCGACGTTATTCTGGTGGCCAGCCGCAACCAGAATACGCTCGCATCATTCCGCTTCCAAAAAGAGATTGCCGCGCCATCCGGCGGTGCAGGCGACAAAACCCGCAAGCACGGCCGCAGTGGCGCCGACCTTGAAGTGCAAGTGCCTGTTGGCACGGTTGCCACCGATGAAGCCGGGCACATACTGGCTGATGTAAACGAAGACGGCAAGCGCGCGGTAATCGCCAAAGGCGGCAAAGGCGGATTCGGCAACGCCCACTTTGTAAGCAGCACCCGCCAGGCCCCGCATGTAGCGGAAAAAGGTGAAGCCGGCGAAGAGCTCATGGTGCGCCTGGAGCTAAAAATGATCGCTGACGTAGGCCTGGTTGGCCTGCCAAACGCCGGTAAATCCACGCTGTTAAGCGTTATTAGCAATGCCCGCCCGGAAATTGCCGACTATCCGTTCACCACCCTTACGCCCAACCTGGGCGTTGTTGACGTTGATAAAGAAGCCAGCCTGCTGTTTGCCGACATCCCCGGCCTTATTGAAGGCGCAGCCGAAGGCAAGGGCCTGGGCGACGAATTCTTGCGCCATGTGGAGCGCACCGCAGTGCTCGTCCACCTTATCGACGCCTACCAGGAAGACGTTGCCAGCGTATACCGCACCATCCAAACAGAGCTCAAAGCCTACAAAATAGACCTGTCTGCCCGCCCGCAAGTGGTAGTACTTACTAAAGTAGAGGGCCTGGACGCCGATATTATCAAAGACCAATTGGCTAAGCTTAAGAAAGCTGCACCAAAAGGGACGCCACTGGCCGCTATTTCGGCAGCCACCAAGCAAGGCGTGCCTGAGCTGCTGCGCATGGTGCGCGGCCTGGTTGAATCTGAACGCGCCCGCGAGCGCGCTATCGAAGCTGCCATTGCTGCACCTTCCGTGCCCGTGCTTACGCTGGAAGATGAAGGTGATGCCTGGGAAGTTATCAAAGAAGAAGACGTATATGTGGTGCGCGGCCCTAAAATTGAGCGCTTTGCCGGACGTACCGACTTTAACAACCCCTCGGGCGTGGAACGCCTGCGCGACATTATGCAGCGCCAGGGCATTATGCACGAATTAGTGCGCCAGGGCATAGCCGCAGGTGACTCTATCCGTATCGCTAACAAGGGCGAATTCCCGTACTAGACCCACACAACGTGACATACATCACATTGACTAAATAAAGCATAAGTGCCATAATATGCGATGTTATGGCAGCAGAACAGGCGACAGCTGAGTTCAATCAACCTCCCGTCACCGTCGGTGACGTGGCGGACGCTGCATCCCTTTTGTACACCCGCGCCGCAATGGTGGGCACACCAGACGCATTCCCCGGTTTCAATACCACTGTTGCCGACGGCCATGTCTATGTGCAAAAAGAGCTGACGCCAACCCGCTACATTGAGGTAGAAGTTTTTCAGGTAGATAACACCTGGTACGTCAGTGAACGGGTCCAGCGCCCCACCCTGGAAGACGAAGGCTTTGGCGGCACAGTGCGCGACACCGTTACCTATCCACTGAACAGCTATGAGCCCACTACCCGCACCACGGAGATCGGCGTACTGTCGCAGTCCGGCTTGCTTATAAACAACCATGAGGACGCCGCCTTTGGCCACCCGCTGGATACCAACGCCTGCGTGCACGTGTTTAATTCGCTGCGCGCCATTACCGGCGAACAGCCAATAGTTATACCGCGCGCTAAGCCCGCAGAAAAGCCCAGCCGGTTCGCGGGCATGGTGCGTACCATGCGTGGCCGTTTTGGGCGCATGCTTGGCATTGGCGATTAGCTGCCAGGCATTTCAAGATTTTCGCCGCAGTAACCATTGATTTACTGCGCAGGTGCTGTTGTAATACTTGGTTAATGGGCCAAACTAAAATTAATCCGGCAGATATTTCACCAGGGTATGATTTCAGGGTAGGGTTTGAAGCTCCAGCGCCTGATGTGGCATCTGCTGAGGCAGTGCTTGACATAATGGCCACGCGCCTCGGCATCCCTGAAGAACACAATCTGCGTATTCTTGAGAAGCCGCCAGAAAAAACCCAGGACCCGCGTATGGACAAGTACTTGGGCAGTGTGGCGTTTATAGATTGGGAAAGTGTAAACCCGGATGCGGTAACAGCCACCCTCCATGTTGATGTGTTACAGCCAAATTGGGCAGCGCGCGCAGTCGCGAGGGTGTTCCGCCGTCCTGCCAAGGCGTCTGTATGGGTGCTTGGGCAGGGTGCGCGGCCGTTTGATGATGGCTATGGCGCACGGTGGACGCCTAATCCCACACCAGTCACGCCCCAGGGCGACCTTTTACTCGTCTAAACCCGGGCACAACCTGGTACACTGGTAACTATGGCTACCAGTTTTTTCTTTTACGACCTTGAAACCAGCGGCTTTAGCCCGCGTGACTGCCGCATTATGCAGTTTGCCGGCCAGCGCACCGACCTTGAACTCAACCCGGTGGGCGAGCCAGTAAACCTGCTCATAAAAATTACCGACGAAATTATCCCCGACATCGACGCCACCCTTATAACCGGCATTACCCCGCAAAGCACGCTGGCCGAAGGTGTGACCGAAGTTGAGTTCCTGCGCCAATTTACCGATGAAGTGGCTACGCCGGGCACCGTTTTTCTGGGCTTTAACACGGTGCGTTTCGACGACGAATTTATGCGTTGCCTGCATTACCGCAACTTCTACGACCCATACGAGTGGGAATGGCAGGACCAGCGCAGCCGGTGGGACTTGCTGGACGTGGTGCGCATGACCCGTGCGTTACGCCCTGACGGCATAGAGTGGCCGTTTAACGCCGAGGGCAAGGCTACGAACCGCCTGGAGCTGCTAACCGCCCTGAACAAGCTGGAGCACGAGCACGCCCACGACGCCCTCAGCGACGTCGAAGCCACCATTGCAGTGGCCCGCCTCATCCGCAACAAGCAAACCAAGTTATTTGAATACCTGTTTACCATGCGCGACAAGCGTAAGGTTGCTGAATTTGTCGATGCCAACGACACCTTTGTGTACACCAGCGGCAAATATGCCAGCGAGCACGAAAAAACCACGGTGGTTATGAGTATTTGCCCGCATCCGCAGCGGGGCGGTGAAGCATATGTCTACGATTTGCGCCACGACCCCAGCGACTGGCTCAGCAAAACCCCTGAACAACTAGCTGAAGCCTGGAAATGGAAAAAGGACAGCACCGACCCGCGGCTGCCCATTAAAGCGTTGAAATTCAACCGCTGCCCGGCCATTGCGCCAACCAGCGTCCTGGACGACGCCAGCCAGCAGCGCCTGCACCTGGACATGAAGCAAATAAAAGTGCACGAAGCCTTGCTGAAAAACAACAAGGAATTTGTTGAAAGGCTGCTGAAAGCCGCCGAAATTATAGACAAACAGCAGCAAGGCCGTTTGTTCAGCGATGAAAAAGATGTAGATAGCCAGCTGTACGACGGTTTCTTTGAACAAGCCGACAAGACCGCCATGAGCGTGGTGCGCGCCGCCGCCCCTGAAGATCTAAGCAACCTGGGCCTGCGCTTTAAAGACAGCCGTTTAACGGCAATGCTGCCGCTGTACAAAGCGCGCAATTTCCCCAAACTGCTTACCGGTGAAGAGCGCGAAACATGGGAACAATTCCGCGCCCGCAAGTTGCTCGGGGGCGGCCAAAGCAGCCGTTTAGCTAAATTTATGATGCGCTTGCAACAGGTTGCGGCCGCGGGCAACCTTACCGGCCACCAGGAATATCTGCTGGAAGAGCTGAAACTGTACGCTGAAAGCATTATGCCTGACCCGGACAGCCTGCCTGCTGCTTAGCAGGCATTACTCCTGTGTACCTATTAATTTATGAGGAGCCCGCATGATCGCCCAAGCTGTACACACCCCTAAGATAACGGCTGGCAGCTGCACACTAGAGGAGCTGCTGGGCCAGGCGCTGCAGGAGCTGCCGGAGCGCAGCATAGTGGCGGTAACGTCAAAAATTGTGTCGTTATGCGAGGGTCGCGTACTGCCAATTGCCGGCACTGATTTAAAACAGCTGATCCGGGATGAAGCCGAATGGTATATGCCTAGCGCTACGCCGCA
>DATIIE010000072.1:0-3670 GCA_035479955.1 Saccharimonadales bacterium (SeqCode) | reverse complement strand
TAGCTGCGGGTGGTATGGGATTGTTGCTGGTGCCCGCTGCCTGCGGTGCAGCGAGCAGTGAAGGCGCCGGCGATAGGCCACAAGGCAACGATGCCAGCGCCGCCGCAGCTTCGCCGTCTATGCCGCCGCAAACATTCAAAGAACTTGCTGATAACCGCCAGGGCGTGCCAGTTTTCTCAGACAACAAAGGCTCGGCGCTTAAAAATGGCGAACCTGCCCGAATCCCGTACGACACCGAGGTAGAAGTGCAATGCGTTGCACCAAACAATAGCGGTATTACCAGCATAAATGCCCTGTACCGCGTAATTGGCGGCCAGTGGAACGGCGATTACGTCCCGGCAAACACCATGGACAACAATGCCGGCCTGGGGCCAAACCCGGTAGACCTGGACCCACGGGTGCCAGCATGCCCGCCCGGTACGCCCGGCGCCAGCTAGCTGGTCAACAGGTTATTTAGTGTCTGAAGAGTGCGCCGATTTGTCGGCGTGCTCTTTGCGCGTGCGCCGCAGTTTTGCAAACAGCCGCTCGCGTGCCACTGGGTCACCAAACAGGTGCCACAGCACTGGTGCAAAGCTGGCTACCATTACAATAAGCACGGTTGGCAAAACGTATTGGTCAATGTTGGGGATGCGGCTGCCAAACCAATAGCCTAGCAGTGTAATTAGCGCTGCCCACACAATGTCGCCAATAGCGTCATACATAAAGAATTTTCCGCGCGGCATTTTGCCAACGCCAGCGACAAATGGCGCGAAACTGCGCACAATAGGGATGAAGTGCGACAGCAGCATGGTTTTGGCGCCGTAGCGCTCATAGAATTTTTCGGTGCGTTCAACGTATTCGTGCCGGAATAAAATGCCGTCTTTCTTCTTGAACAGGCGCGGGCCCATGGCACGGCCAATGGCGTACCCGGTGTTATCGCCCAAAATGGCAGCAACAGAAATGGCGACAATAGTCAGCCCAATAGAAATTTTGCCCTGTGCGGCAAATACGCCAGCGGCCAGCAAAAGGGTGTCACCTGGTAAAAAGAAGCCGAGCATCATGCCCGACTCAGCAAAAACAATGATGGCGATGGCGATTATGCCGCCGCTAACAATAATTTCGTGAACATCCATACTCACCTAGATTAGCTTACTTCAGCAGAATCGTCCACCTTTTGCTATACTGATAAGAGATGGGTAATTGACTTTAAATCTGATTAGCAAGGAGAGACATTATGGAAGACGTTATACTAGCACTCGAACCCCGCGATTTAGCCACTAAGGCCAAGCATGTCCGCCGTGACGGCCGCGTGCCAGCTGTAATCCACGACCACGGCAAGCCGTCGGTACATGTGAGCGGCGTATACCTTGAAGTATTGAAGGCCTACAAACAGGCTGGCAAGCACCACCCGGTTAAGCTGAAGGCTGGCGACAAAAACTATGTTGCCCTTATCAAGTTCATTGATATCGACCCCAAGCGCCACGAATTGGTGCACGTGGTGTTCAACGCCATTAAGGCCAATGAGAAAGTCACTGCCGAAATCCCGGTACGCGCCAAATTGGAAGAAGGCAATGACGCCACCCCGGCAGAGCGCAACGGCTTGGTTGTACTAAACCAGCTTGAAAACGTTGAAGTTGAGGCACTTGCCAAAGACCTGCCCGACGTCCTTGAATTTGACGGCGAAAAATTGGTAGAAGTGGGCGACCAGATTACTGTTGCCGACATTATCGTGCTTAGCGGCGTAACCATTAAGGCCGACCCGACCCACCCGCTGGCCACTGTGTTTGAACCAAGCGCCCTGCAAGCCGCAAACGACGCTGCTGGCGGTGACGCCACCGAAGATGAAGCAGTTGCCGATGTTGACGCTGGCGAGGCTGCTGAAGGCTTAGCAGCTGAGAAGTCTGCCGAAGCAAGCCAGGCCGCTGGTGACGCGAAAGACGCTAAGGATGAGGGCAAAAAAGACTCCTAAATCTGGCAAAAAAACTATAACAAGAAAAGCGCTAGTAATATAGCGCTTTTCTTTATTTTATGGTATAATAACGCCAAATGACTCCTGTTGCTGAACACGCTGCCATGCCCCTGGCCATCCCTTTGGAAGCACCTGTGCCGTTGCCGCTGCCCGTGAACGAGCAGGAGGCTACTCCGCAGCCAGCGCTTTGGCGCCGCGTTGGGGCAGGCATGGCTATGGCCGGCGTGCTGCTAGCGGGCGCATGCTCATCCCCTGCGGAAAAACCAGCGCCAGTGCAGCCAAGCCACAGCGTGGAGCACGGCGTTGGCCCTGATATTGCGCACAATACGCCGCCGCCAGAGGCGCCGCAAAATAAGATCAAGGCTGCCCAGGCCGGGCCGCTGGGTATGGGTATGGTAATTGTCCGGCCTAAAGGGGCAAGCGCGCCGCCGTACGGGCTGAACAAAAAAACCGTTACCGCTGCAACGATCAAGGCCGAAAACGATATAAACGCAGCAACCATGTACGAAGTTACATTCAAAAAACCAACATTTTACGGCAGCATCGAAGTGCCAATGCCAAAAGGCATAAGCCCCAACGACGCCTGCAAGGTAGAGAAAGACACTGACATGCCCGATAAACCAGCGCGCGACGCCATTATAAAAGCAACCATGGAAAATGTGCGCAGCAAGGGCTACGTAGACGAGAAAAACGTTGGGCTGCTCATGTTCATGGATATGAAGTGCGAGCATCCTTCGCGCAGCTTTGCCAACCAAGTGGGTGGTATGCTCGCTAAGAATAACGCTATGTACATAACCGTGGACCCCCGCCAAAAGCAAACAACGCTGCCACATGAAATCGGCCATGAGCTTGGCAACAACCATGCTAACCAGCTTATCCATTCCGGAACGGAAGTAACCAACGAGTTCACGCCGCAAGCAACCAGCCGTGGATATGGCAACCCCCGCTCCATCATGGGTAACCCCGCAGAGTTAAAAGCAAACAACATTCCGGTAAAATTTAATGGCTACGAGCTGTACACCATGGGTGCGATCCAGCTGCCCGAAATACGTGCCATCAACAAGCCTGGCAGCTACCCAATGACACTTACGGACATAAACCATGCGCCAGGCGACACCCCAAAACTGTTAGCTTTGCCGCGCGCCGGTAAGACGGTGGACGGCCTTGACCATTGGTGGGTGGAATTAAGCCGTGCGCCGGTAACCGATGACGCAAAACATGGCAAGTCAGAGACGTTAGGCGTTTGTGTGTACGCCGGAGATGCTGGCCAAGGAAATAAGGGCGGCCCCACCGATATCACCACGCTTGAATATTTTGGCCAGGCTGGCCAGGGCTGTGCAACTGAGGCTTTGGAACAGTGGACTATCTTCCAGGACACCGTTTCCGGCATTACTATCAAGCTAAACAGCATTGATCAGAAAAGCGGCACAGCACGCATTACCGTTAACTACACAGGTACGCATCCGCCCCTATACAACCGCCATCTGATTTTGGCTACGGCTTCCGCACCCCCATAGCACAAGCACACTAATCTTCGATAAACCCGCCGCTTTGGTGCGCCCACAGCTTGGCGTACAGGCCCTTTTTGCGCAGCAGCTGTTTGTGTGTGCCTTCTTCGGCAATGCGCCCGTCGTCCAGCACAATGATGCGGTCCATTTTTTGGATAGTGCTTAAGCGGTGGGCAATAACAATTGCGGTGCGCTTTTCCATGAGCTGCCACAG
>DATIIE010000071.1:0-11414 GCA_035479955.1 Saccharimonadales bacterium (SeqCode) | reverse complement strand
ACCTCATGACTGGCGTTGCTGAAAAGCACAGCCTAGAGCGCATTGTCTCTATCGTAAAAGACTACCGCGACTAAGGAGCGGCACATATGGGGGGTATCCGCCTTGCAGCTGCGATTTAGTTCTAGCTAGCGCGGTTGGGGCGGCTGAACCGGCGTTGCGCCGCTGAATTCGGCCGGGAAGTTGCCGCTCAGCTCATCATGCAGCTGGGCGATTTGCACTGCTGGCGTTTCGCTGTGGCCATCTTCTAATTGGAAACTGCGCTCATTAAAGGAGAAGCCTAATTCTTCCAAATGCGGCCGGGCAGCTGTATCCATCTCAAGAGTGACCGTGGCGGGCGATACGAATGTAGATTCGCCGTCTGTGACATTGCCGAGTGTGGCTGCGAAGTAGGTAACTGCCCTAGTAGCGGCGCGGGACGGCGCGTGTCTGCGGTCTTTGTTGGGGTGGTCGCCAAACAGTATTTTTACATTGCCGCCGGCGATCCGGGCGAGGGCGTGCGCAGCTGGCCGGGCAAACGGATTTACTGCTGTTTCGCCGGGTTGGCCCTGCTGGGTAAACGCCTTAATATCGATACCGCCGGGGTAGGGCGTAGCGGTAACTATGAGGTTGTCTCTTTCTAATGCATAGCGCTGTTCGGTTTGTATCATAGGGAGGTATTGTACGCCGGTAAGCTGATGTTGAAACCTGTTCACCGATTAGGGGAACAGGGCGTACAAGGGGAGGGGTGGAAAAAGCGCTGCACATCTGTTACAGTCAATACTCATGCAAATCACCAAGAAGAACCTCTCCGACACCAAAGTACAACTAACCCTGCAAGCCGGCGACAAGCTGCTGCAGGATGTAAAACAGCATGTGCTGCGCGAGCTGTCCCATAGCGTTAAAATCCAGGGCTTCCGCGAAGGCAAAGCGCCGTTAAGCATTGTTGAGAAAAACCTCGACCCGGCCCGTGTGCAGTCCGAGTTTTTGGAGCACGCCGTAAACCAGCTGTACGCTGACGCGATCGACAAGGAAAATCTCCGCCCTGTAGAGCAGCCGCAGGTAAAAATCACCAAGTTTGTACCATTTGAAACCCTGGAAATTGAAGCCGAGGTTGAAGTAGTTGGCGAAGTTAAGCTACCCGACTACAAGAATATTAAGCTGCCGCTGGAAAAGGTAAGTGTTACTGCCAAAGAAGTTGACGAAGTCATTGCCCAGCTGCGCAACCGCGAAGCCGAGCGCAAAGACGTTGACCGCGCCGCCAAGAGTGGCGACCAAGTAACCATCGACTTTAAGGGCGTAGACGCCAAAACCAAAGAGGCAATTGCCGGCGCTGACGGCAAAGACTACCCATTGGTCCTTGGCAGCAACACCTTTATCCCTGGTTTCGAGCCAGAACTGGTTGGCCTGAAAAAGGGTGATGAAAAAACATTCACCATTACATTCCCGGCAGATTACGGCGCAGCCGCCCTCCAGAACAAGAAGGTATCGTTCACAATTACCGTTAAGGGAGTTGCTGAACTGGTTGAGCCGGCCCTCGACGACAAGCTGGCTGAAAAAGTTGGCCCGTTCAAAACTGTTGCCGAGCTAAAAGATGACATCAAGAAGGAACTGACCGCCCGCAAAGAAACCGAAGCCGAGCAAAAGCATGCTGACGCCCTGGTTACCAAGATTGCCGAAAAAGCCAAGGTAAGCATCCCTGAAGTGCTGCTGGCTGAACAAGTTGACCGCCTGGAGCGCGAACTGCGCCAGAACCTGGTGTACAGCGGCCAAACATGGCAGGAATACCTCGACGCTGAAAAGCTTACCGAGAAAACCTTCCGCGACAAGCAGCGCCCCGCCGCTGAGCTGCGCGTAAAAGCGGGCCTGGTGCTGTCTGCCATTGCTGAAGCCGAGAATATTACGGTAAACGCCGAGCAAATCGACGCCTACATTATGCAGCTGCAGTCCCGTTACCCAGACCAACAAATGCAAGCCGAGCTGCAAAAACCAGAAGCCCGCCGCGACATTGCCAGCCGCATGCTTACCGAAAAAACAGTGGCCAAACTGATCGACTACGCGAACGCCAAGTAACCTACAGAAAAATTTCTAGCACTCTTGACTGTCGAGTGCTAGCTGCCTATACTAGAAGTATGAGCATTCTAATCCCCACAGTTATCGAGAGCGACGGCCGCGTAGAGCGCGCCTACGACATTTATTCACGCCTGTTAAAGGACCGTATCATCTTCCTTGGCAGCGACGTTAACGAGCACAGCGCCAACCTGGTAGTTGCGCAGTTACTGTTCCTGCAATCCGAAGACGCCAAGAAGGACATTTACTTCTACATCAACAGTCCCGGCGGCAGCGTGTACGATGCGCTGGCTATCTACGACACCATGCAATACGTCAGCAATGACATCCAAACCGTTGGCATTGGTGTGCAGGCGTCAGCTGCAGCCTTCCTGCTGAGCAGCGGCACTAAGGGCAAGCGTTTGCTGCTGCCCAACGCTACGGTTATGATCCACCAGCCGTCCAGCGGCACCCGCGGCAAGGTTACCGACCAGGAAATTGACCTGCGCGAATCATTACGCATCAAGAAATTGCTGCAAGACATTATGGCGAAGAACACCGGCCAGAAGGCGGAACGCATCCACGAAGACATGGAGCGCGACCGTTGGATGGACGCCAAAGAAGCCAAAGCCTACGGCATCGTCGACAAAGTTGTTACCACCCCGCCTAAAGGCTAAGTGAGATATGCCGCTGCCCGAAGGAATTACTGTTGCCCGTTTAATGCCTGATGAAGCTGCTGCAGCCGCGCGGCCGCTGCAAGCCTTTTTAGCCGCATCGTATGCCGAGCCAGGCGGCATGAAGCCGGATTGCCTCCCTTCAACAGTAGCCGACCCCAACAACCCTGATTTAGTCGGCGAACAACAAAAGTGGATAGCCAGCAGTGGCAATTTGAGTGGCATCAGCCAAGAGGCGTACATTCTTGCAGTCGATACTTCAGCCCCCACTAAGTTTGAAGGCATTGTGGGCGTGGGTATATTCTCGCGTATAGAGGACGCTGCCCTGACTATCGACACACTGCGCGTAAGCAGCAGTAAGCGCCGCGAGCGCGTTGGCACTGCAATAATGCACGCCGCCTTCCGTACGCTGGGTATAGACGGAACCGATGAATTGTTTGTATCGGTGTCCGGCAAGAATGACACAGGGCAGCAATTCCTGGCCGGTATGGGCATGGAGCGCGTAAGCGACGCACGCTTCTCTTGGCAAACCGGCATGAAACTAAAGGATACCGGCCCGCAACCTGAAAATTACGTTGTCGAATACCACGGCCTGCAGCCAGTTATGGACGCCAAATTGCGTGAGCGCCTGGGCCTATAGCGGCCAAATGCCAGCATATATCACATACGGCGTTCCGAAATAAGCAGGGAACCCTTGCGTTACGAACGAGCCAAGAATATAATTTTGGCTTTCTATGGTACACAGCAACGAAGTGCTCCGGGCGCACTACTCATTTGGACGATCAGGGCACGCGCACAGCGTACGCGAACTGTTTATTGCGCGTGTTGATAACGCCGCAGAAACAGCTGACACAATCCCGAACTTAACAGACGCAGACATCAGCCACATTGCCGCCCAGGTGCTTACCGTGCGCGACGGCCGGAACGTAGGTTCCGAAGCGCTCAGTTTATCCGCACTTACCGATGTTTTATACGAGAACGATACATACGTCGCCAACACCGACCGCGGCATCCATTTAAATGGGGTGCTCGGGTACTGCATTATGGACAAATCCGCAGTTGAAGGTGTTATTCGTGTGGAGGAGGGCGCGGTGCGGGCCATTGGCCCATGGGGCAGCTCGCTGAACGAACGTTCGCATATGCGCGTCATGGCAGGCATGTTCCGCCCACTACTTGAAGATTACGCGCCTGTACCTGGGGACCCGGCCAGCCTTGCTGGTGTTGAATTTTTTGTAACCAGCCCATACCCTGGCGAACACGCCGAAACAAACATGGCACAACTGGGCCTGCAGCGGGTTGAATTTGGCTTCCAGGGCGATGCCGGGCAGGTGTATAGCGCCATTGGCACTACTGGGTTACACCACATCCGCCCAAAGCCGTAAATAGTAGTGCATAAAGCTTGACATTTGCAGGAGCATCCCGCACAATCTTACCCTAAGAAGTAGTGTAAGCATGGGTTGTGCTGTAATTGTAGTTACTTGCAATAAAACAAACGGCGCCAAAAACCGCCTAGCTTAGTAATCTTCGCGCGAAAAACACTTAACACACTAAGTAAATGGCTATGCTTTTGTATACGGAGCATGGCCGCTGCTGGCGGCTAGCTAGCAGATAATAAGGGGAGAATAGCTGCATTTATGGCGAAGAGCACCAAGACTGCACAGAACAGCCGCGTGTATTACACCGCCCAAGATGACGCCATCCAGTTGTCCAATTTGGTCAACCACCAAAACAAATCATTCCAATGGTTTGTTGATGAGGGATTAGGCGAACTTTTGGCGGAAATTAGTCCGATTGACGACTACACCGGAGCGAAATTAAGCCTTAGCTTTAAGGACTACCACTTCGAAGATCCGAAGATGACCGAGTCTGAAGCGCGCGAAAACAACGTCAGCTACGAAGCGCCGTTAAAGGCAAAAGTAGAGCTGACCAACAAAGTTACCGGCGAAGTAAAAGAGCAGGAAATCTACCTGGGCGACTACCCAGCTATGACTACCCGCGGTACATTCGTAATCAACGGCGCCGAGCGCGTTGTGGTAAGCCAGCTGATCCGTTCCGCTGGTGTCTTCTTTATTGCCGACCAACACGGTGCAAACAACCTGTACGGCGCCAAGGTTATCCCTGGCCGTGGTGCATGGTTCGAATTTGAGACCGCCAGCGCTGGTGGCTTGTTCGTAAAGATTGACCGCAAGCGCAAGATTGCCGTCACTACATTGCTGCGCGCCCTTGGCATGACTGAAGCTTCTATGCGTGAAGCGTTCAAGCACGTAGACACCGGCAAGCTCAGCTACCTGCAGGCTACACTCGACAAAGACCCGACCCGCGGCCAAAGCGACGCCCTCATTGAGGTGTACCGCCGTTTGCGCCCCGGTGACCTGGCCACCGTCGACAACGCCCGCGCCCTTATTGAAAACATGCTCTACAACTTTAAGCGGTTCGACTTTTCGCGCGTAGGCCGCTACAAAATCAACAAACGCCTTGGTTTGGACGTGCCGAACACGGTTGAAAACCGCGTTATGCGCCTGGAAGACCTCATTGCTATTGTTGCTGAGCTCATCCGCCTGAACAACACCCAGGAACCTGCCGATGACATCGACAGCCTGGCCAACCGCCGCGTGAAACTCGTGGGCGAATTGGTGCAGCGCCAGTTCCGCATCGGCCTGCTGCGCATGGAGCGCAACACTAAAGACCGCATGTCTATGAGCGAAATTGAAACCGTAACACCTGGCCAGCTGATTAACGCCCGTCCGGTTGTTGCTGCTGTGCGCGAATTCTTCGCCTCCAGCCAGTTGTCACAATTCATGGACCAGATTAACCCGCTTTCAGAGCTGGCCCACAAACGCCGCCTGAGCAGCATGGGCCCTGGCGGTTTGAGCCGTGAGCGCGCTGGCTTTGAAGTCCGCGACGCCCACGCTACCCACTATGGCCGCATCTGCGCCGTAGAAACTCCGGAAGGCGCCAACATTGGTTTGGTAAGCAACCTGGCCAACTACGCCCGCATTAACGAATATGGCTTTATTGAAACCCCGTACCGCAAGGTAACAGACGGCAAGGTAAGCCAAGAAGTGGCCTACCTGGACGCCGCTGCCGAAGAGCAGGCAGTTATTGCCGGCATCGGTAACGAACTCGACAAGAACGGCAAATTTGTGAACGAGCGCGTCAGCGCCCGCACCAACCTGAAGCCCGGCGAAGCCGACGCCAAAGACGTGACCCACATGGACGCCGCCCGTAACCAGATTATTGGTTCCAGCGCCGGCCTGATCCCGTTCATTGAAAAGAACTATGTGTACCGCTCCCTTATGGGTAGCAACCAGCAGCGCCAGGCTGTTCCGCTGATCCAGCCAAACGCGCCTATTGTAGGCACCGGCCTGGAAGGCGCAGCCGCCCGCAACACTGGCCAAATGACTTTGGCTGAAGAAGACGGTGAAGTTGTAAAAGCCAGCGCCCAAGAAGTAGTTGTAGCGTACAAAGACGGCAACGTTAAGTACGAGCCAATGCACTTTATCCGTTCCAACGAAGGCACCAGCATCAACCAGAAGGTTGTTGTAAACACCGGCGACAAAGTTAAGGCCGGCGACGTGCTTATTGAAGGCATGTCTATCCAGAACGGCGAACTCGCCCTGGGTAAAGACCTGGTAGCCGCATTCATGCCTTGGGGTGGTTACAACTTTGAAGACGCCATCATCATCAGCCGCAAGCTGGTTGAAGACGACACGCTTACCAGCATCCACATTGTGGACTTCATGATTGAAGTGCGCGAAACCAAGCTGGGGCCGGAAATTGTTACCCGCGACATCCCGAACGTATCCGAGGACGCTTTGCGCCACCTGGATGACGACGGTATTGTGCGCATCGGCGCCGAAGTGCACCCTGGCGACATCCTGGTTGGTAAGATTACCCCGAAGGGTGAGCAGGAACTCAGCTCTGAAGAACGCCTGCTGCGCGCTATCTTTGGTGAAAAAGCCAAAGAAGTCCGCGACACCAGCCAGCGTATGAGCAACGGCAAGCACGGCAAAGTTGTTGGCGTGAAAGTATTCAGCCGCGAAAACGGCCACGAACTGAAGGCCGGCGTACTGATGCAGATCCAGGTATTCGTAGCCCAGATGCGCAAGATTAGCGTGGGCGACAAACTTGGTGGACGCCACGGTAACAAGGGCGTTATTGCCCGCATCCTGCCTATTGAAGACATGCCGTTCACCGAAGACGGTGCCCCTGTTGACATCGTTTTGAACCCGCTTGGTGTGCCATCCCGTATGAACCTCGGCCAGCTGTTTGAAACCCACCTTGGCATGGCTGCCCGCGCCTTAGGTATTAAGGTTGCCAGCCCGTCGTTCAACGGTGTCCCTATTGAAAAGATCCAAAGCCTGCTTGGCGACGCTGGCCTGCCAGAAGACGGCAAGCAGCAGCTGTACGATGGCCGCACCGGTGAGCCGTTCTCTGAACGCACTACCGTTGGCAGCATGTACATGATTAAGCTGAACCACATGGTTGCCGACAAGATCCACGCCCGTTCAACCGGCCCCTACACCATGGTTACCCAGCAGCCGCTCGGCGGTAAGGCCCAAAACGGTGGCCAGCGCTTCGGTGAAATGGAAGTATGGGCACTTGAGGCGTATGGCGCAGCCAGCACCCTGCAAGAAATGCTTACAATCAAGAGTGACGACGTATACGGCCGTTCCAAGGCGTACGAGTCCATTATTAAGAAGACTGAAATTGTCGGTCCAAAGGTTCCGGAAAGCTTCAACGTGCTTGTGAAGGAACTGCAAGGTTTGGGCCTGAAGGTTGACCTCGTTACCAGCAACAAGGTAGTAGACGCTGAAGAAGTGCTCGCTACCAACGTGCGCGAGGAAGCCGCCCACCAAGCCGAATTAGCTGTTCCAGCTCCAGCCATTTCAGACGTAGACGTATCTGAAGATGCTGCTGTAGACGAATTCATGGTTATGGAAGACGAAGTGTCCGACGAAGTTGCGGACGCTGAAGCCGGCGAAGACCTGGCCCTGGTAGCCCAAGATGCGGCTATGCCAAGCCAGCTCGGAGACGACACCGACACAGACACTGAAGAAGAGAAAGAGGTAGCGTAATGCGTCGATACTCATACGGCACCAACATTGCTGACTTTGATGCAGTCCGCTTGGCTGTAGCCAGCGCTGCTGACATTCTGGAATGGTCTTACGGCGAAGTTACCAAGCCAGAAACAATTAACTACCGCACCCAAAAGCCTGAACGCGACGGTTTATTCTGTGAGCGTATCTTCGGGCCGGTAAAAGACATCAACCCGCACGACGCCAAGTACAAGGGCGTGCGTTCCCGCGAAGCTGCCGTCGACAAAAACGGCGAGCTGGTTACCAAGGCAATTGTCCGCCGCGAACGCATGGGCCACATCAGCCTGGCTGTTCCGGTTGCCCACATCTGGTTCCTGCGCGGCACCCCAAGCGCCATTGGGCTGCTACTGGGTGTTACCGTAAAGAACCTGGAGCGTGTTGCGTACTTTGCCAGCTACATCATCAAGCGTGTAGACACCGACAAGCGCGACAAATACCGCGCTGACAAAGAAGCTGAATTTGCTGCCGCCAAGGAAGCAATCAAGATCCGCTACGAAAAAGAAGCTGAGGCTGAAAACGCCAACGTGAAGGCTTTGGCCGAAATGCAAACCAAGGAACTGGCTGAAGTAGACAAAGACTTTGAGACGTTGAAGATTCAGCTCGACTCCCTTGAGAAGCTGCACCTTATCTCTGAAGGCGACTACCGTGCGCTGCCAGACGAACTGCGCCGCCTCGTTGAGGTTGGCATGGGTGGCCAGGCGCTGAAGAACCTGCTCGACGAAATTGACCTCGTTGACCTCATTAAGGACCTGACCCACGACGCTGAAGAAGCCAAGGGCCAGCGCAAGAAGAAGCTGATGAAGCGCCTTCGCCTGCTGGAAAGCATGGAGCGCGCCGGCATTGAACCAGCTAGCATGTGCCTGTCTGTTCTGCCAGTTATTCCTCCGGACCTGCGCCCAATGGTGCAGCTTACCGGTGGCCGTTTCGCAACCAGCGACTTAAACGACCTGTACCGCCGCGTTATCAACCGCAACAACCGTTTGAAGAAGCTCATTGAGCTGAACGCCCCGGAAGTTATCCGCCGCAACGAGCAGCGTATGTTGCAGGAAGCTGTTGACGCTTTAATTGACAACAACAGCGCCCGCAGCGGCCGTGCCGTTGCCGCAACTGGCCAGCGCCGCCGCCTGAAGTCCCTCAGCGACATGCTGAAGGGTAAGCAGGGACGCTTCCGCCAGAACCTGCTGGGTAAGCGCGTTGACTACTCCGGCCGCTCGGTAATTGTTGCCGGCCCGGAACTGAAGATCTCCCAATGTGGCCTGCCAAAGATGATGGCGCTTGAACTGTTCAAGCCATTCGTAATTGGTGAGCTGATCTTCCGCGAGCAAGCCCACAACATTCGTTCTGCAACCCGCATGATTGAAACCGGCGAAACCGCCGTATGGGACGCCCTCGACGAAGTAATTAAGGGCAAGTACGTATTGCTGAACCGCGCTCCGTCACTGCACCGTTTGAGCATCCAGGCATTCATGCCAGTACTTATCGAAGGCCGCGCTATCCAGCTGCACCCGTTGGTATGTAAGGGCTTTAACGCCGACTTCGACGGTGACCAGATGGCCGTGCACTTGCCACTGAGCGACGACGCCCAGGCAGAGGCCCGCGACATCATGGCCGCCAGCGCCAACCTGCTGAAGCCAGCCGACGGTACGCCGATCCTGCACATTGAGCAGGACATGGTACTGGGTTGTTACTACCTTACCTACGAGCGCGCCAGCGTTTCCGGCAAGGCAATCCGCCCATTCCTGCACCTGGAAGAAGCCTTGATGGCTCTCGACAACGGCGTCATCAAGCTGCAAAGCCGCGTGCGCGTACCATTCCGTGGTGAACGCCGCGAAACCACTATTGGCCGCTTGCTGTTCAACGAAGTCTTCCCTGAAGACTTCCCGTTCCAGGACGAGCCAATGACCAAGAAGAAACTCCAGCACGTTATGGCCCTGGTATACACCAAGTATGGCCAGGCAAAGACTGCTGAAATCGCCGACGTTTTGAAAGACCTGGGCTTTAAGGTTGCCACTATGAGCGGCCTGTCCATGGGCATGGGCGACTTTACCTCTATTGAAGGTATGGACAGCGTTATCAACGACGGCGACGACCGTGCCGCTGCCATCTCTGAGCAGTATGAGCAAGGCTTCATCACCGATGAAGAGCGCTACCGCCTCACCGTTGAAACCTGGACCAAAATTGACACCAAGGTGCAGGAACTCCTCGCCAAACAGATGGTTGGCCAGGAAAGCACCATGGCTATCGCTATCACCAGCGGCGCCCGTGGTAACATTTCCCAGATGAAAATGTGTGTGGGCATGCTGGGTATGTTTAGCGACGCCTCCGGCCGTGCCATTGAGCTGCCTGTGAAGTCTGGCTACATCCAAGGTTTGGACCCGCTGGAATACTTCACCGGTACCCGTGGTACCCGTAAAGCGCTTATCGACATCGCCCTGAAGACCGCTGACGCCGGTTACCTGACGCGCCGTTTGGTCGACGTTGCCCAAGACGTCTTCACTATTAGTGTTGACGAAGTAAGCCACGAACTCGACCCAGGCTTCGCCATGTTCCGTGCCGACGCCGCTGAAATTGGCGTAGATTACGCCACTCGCCTGGAAGGCCGCTTTGCTGCCCAAGACGTGAAGGGCCATGTTAAGCGCGGTGAACTGATTACCGGCGACACTGCCAAGGCTATTGACGCCGAAGCAGGCATCGACGGTGTGAAGATCATGTCCGTACTGAGCGCCACCAGCGTTCACGGCGTGCCGCAGAAGTCGTACGGCGTTGACCCGGCTACTGGTTTGATGGTTGCCGGCCACCACCCAATCGGCGTTATTGCCGCCCAGTCTATCGGTGAACCTGGTACGCAGCTGAGCTTGGACTCCAAGCACCGTTCCGGTGCTGTGGTTGCCGACGACACTGCCCAAGGTTTGTCCCGTGTAGAAGAGCTGTTCGAAATCCGCACCCCGAAGGGCCAGGCCTACCTGACCGACATCGCAGGTGTTGCGAACGTATGGGAAGACGGCGACCACTACGTAGTGCAAGTTACTGCCAAGGACAAGGAAAACCTTACTTTCACCCTGGGCGAACGCACTGCCAAGGTTAAGAATGGCGGCGATGTTGCAGTTGGCGACGTTATTGCCAGCATGGATGACGGCTCTGAGCCAATCATCATCCCAATGGCAGGCAAAGCCGAAGTAACCGACAAGTCCATTATCGTAACGCCCGCTGGCCAAAGCGTTGTGCGCTACGAAATCCCTGGCTTCAAGCAAATCATGGTACAGGACGGCGACCCAGTAGAAGCCGGCCAGCGCCTGACAAACGGTTCTATCAACCTGCCTGAGCTGATGCGCTTGCAGGGTGTAGCATCTACGCAGCGTTACATCATGAACGAAATCCTGCGCATCTTCGCTGGCCAGGGTCAGAACGTATCCGACAAGCACCTTGAAATCATCGTGCGTCAGATGTTCAGCTGTACCCAGATTGAAGAAGCTGGTGACAGTGAATTCGTAACCGGCGACATCGTCAGCAAGCTTGCTGTTGTTGAAGCCAACGACGCACTGACACGTGAAGGCAAGACACCTGCTAAGGTCAACCAGCTGTTGCTTGGTCTGATTAAGGCATCATTGTCTACTGA
>DATIIE010000070.1:0-7442 GCA_035479955.1 Saccharimonadales bacterium (SeqCode) | reverse complement strand
ATTAACGGCGACCACTCATCTTTTATGGAAACATATTCGGCGTTGGCCGGCTCGTACTTACGCGACGCGGGCGCTGCTGGCAGCCAAGCCTAACTGCTGGGCGCGCGTGCGCAGCGCGGTTCGCACTGGCACAAAATTGCCATTGACCATCATGTGGTCGGCGCCGGCAATGACCTCTGTGGGGCGGCTGCTTACATATCGGAACAGCACCCGGGCGCGGCGCGCTGGGTCGTTTTTATATATGCCGATGGCCGTGTATGTGCCCTCGTCCCAGTGGGTATGCAGGCGTACGAGCGACGGGTCATCGGGGTCACGATAGGCGAAATCTACAAGCAGCACCATGGCATCATCGTAATCACCCAACAGTTCCATGCCATTTTCAATAAGCTGCGGCAGCGCTTCGTCACCCAGCTGGTTGGCAACGGTTACATAGCTTACCAGACGCGGTTTTGGCATGTGCTGGCGTTCTTGCACGCGGCGCATAGCGTCTAGGTCGGTAACATCCCCGCGGCTAAAATGGACAATGTCTGGGGCAACACGCGTACCGGCTAGCGCATTAAAACGCCCCATAAACTGGCGGTTGCCAATTTCGCTGACCGGCCGCAGGGCAGCACGGGCAAGCTTTGGCACGAGCGGGTCGCGGCGCAAATCTAAAATATCCACGCCCAGTAAATCGCCGCTAACCCCCGGGCCAGAGAGCGCTGCCCGGTAGTCTGCTTGCATCTGCGCGTCGCCCGGCTGCCATAGCCACTTGCCGGCATCATCTCTTCCCACTGGCACAACCAGCCGGGGCTCACTAAACGGGTAACGGTGCTTCAGGGCAATCTTATTCAGCCCAATAAGCATGCCCGTGCCGCCATCAAGCACAGGCACCGGGCCGCCGCTGGCCGCCATAACCTGGCGCACAACTTCAACCGGGCCAGAGCGGTCTTCGTGCGGCGTGTTCAGCGGATAGGCCAGGGCAACCGTTAAATCGGTGAGCCGGTCAATATCTTCGCCCAAACGCAAAAGCCCGCCAAGCCAGACAGCCGGATTTTC
This sequence comes from Saccharimonadales bacterium (SeqCode), assembly GCA_035479955.1. Classification (GTDB taxonomy): domain Bacteria; phylum Patescibacteriota; class Saccharimonadia; order Saccharimonadales; family UBA4665; genus PMNU01. The sequence continues at coordinate 6,404 of DATIIE010000070.1, read as the reverse complement.
GTGGCCGTGCAACCCGCGCCTGCGTTCCAGCCGGTCATATTGCAGGCGTGCCCGCAGCGCTCCGGCCAGCTGCGAAATAGAAATGCCTTGGCGGTCGGTTTCGCGCGCCTTAATAGCGTGGGCAGCCAGCCATTGCTGCACGTCCTCGCGCAGAGCGGGGCGGCGGCCAAGCGCCTCTGGCACCGCCTGCCACATCGCGCCAATAACCGGGTCGCCGCTGGGCGGCGCTGCAGCCTGGGCAGTAGCCTCACCTAGCAGCATCGCCAGCTTTTGTGGTGGCGATAGTTCGGCATGGTTTTGTCCGGCTGGTGGCGAATAACTGCTCTCTGTCATATATGTAGAGTCCATATTACAGAACTGTTAGCTATTTTACAGTTTTTGGTGGCGTATCAGATAAGGTTTAAGTAAGATATGTATACTTTACGCCACGCGTTCGCCCCTCTCCACCGGCTGGCTACCGCCATATACCGGTCACTTTATTTTCCGCCGACGGTTATTTGCGTGGCAATTGTTGTGGCGTCTATTTTCGGCTGGCAGGCAGCCCAGCAATCACTGGCGCATGACCTCCATGCCGCTGAAGAAACGCACGTCACCACTGCCGAGCAAACAATCCGTTCCCATATCGCCTCATATGAGCAGATTCTGCGCGGCGGCGTTGGCCTGTTCCAGGGTTCCGACCAAGTCACCAGCACCGATTGGAAAAATTACCTGGCTGCCTTCAACGTAAAGGGGCAGTACCCCAGCGTGCAGGGCATTGGCTACGCCAGGGTTATCTCTAAAGATGACGTCGCAGATGTGCAGGACTTTATGGCCACCCAGGACGTACCTGATTTCCATATAACGCCCGCCGACCCGCCACGGGACACTTATGCGGCTGTTATATTCCTGCAAACAGTGGCTGCAACCTCGCCACCGTCGTTCGGGTTTGACATGTACTCCGAAGCCACCCGCCGCGATGCCATGTTTGAAGCGCGCGACACCAACCAAACAACCATTACACCGCGCATCCAGCTCATGACCAGCGCTGGCGGCGACCGGCCAACCGGCTTTAACATGTACGCGCCGTACTACGGCCCGCAGGAGCCTCTGACCCAAGAGGAGCGGCGGTCCAAAATCCAGGGCTATGTGTATGCCAGCTTCCGCACCAGCGTATTCTTCCAGGATGTCATTTCTGAATTGGGCACCAAAGCGCTCGGTTTCCAGGTGCAGGTAAAAGGGGACGACCAGCCGCTGTACACATCGCCGTCGTACAAAGATATCAGCAAGAGCGGGCAAAGCGGCACCATTAAGCACACGTTGCGCGTGTACGGGCAAAGTTGGCAAGTTACCTATGCGTTGGACCACCGGCAAATAGTAAGCACGGTGCAGTTGAAGCGGCCCAGCGGCGTGCTGTTCTTTGGCGTGTTTACGGCAATGCTTATCAGCCTTATTATTTACCTGGTGCTGCGCGGCCGCGCCCGCGACTTGCAAACGCAAAAGGAACGCGCCGTCGAGCTTGCCAAAGATGAACTACTGTCGCTGGCCAGCCATCAGCTGCGCACCCCGGCAACCGGCGTAAAACAGTACGTGGGTATGGTACTACAAGGGTTTTCCGGAGACATCACAGATGAGCAGCAATCGCTGCTTGAAAAAGCCTATGCCAGCAACGACCGCCAGCTGCGTATCATTAACGAGATACTGCACCTGGCAAAAATTGACGCCGGCCGCATTGTGCTGGCCCGCCAAAGCAGCGACTTAAACGAACTGGTGCGCGACATCATAAACGAGCAGCAACCCGACATCAAAGCCTCTGGCCACAAGCTGGAGCTGCACCTGCCGCAAAAACCCACTGTGGCGAACATAGACACCCATATGCTGCGTATGGCTATCGAAAACCTGCTGAGCAACGCCATAAAGTATACCAAGCCTGGCGGGCAGCTGGTGGTGGGCGTACGCAAATATCATGGCCAGGCCTACATCACGGTGCAGGACAACGGCGTTGGCATTGATGGCAATGATATCGGAAAAATCTTCCGCCAATTCTCACGTCTACCCAATGAGATGAGCCAGCGAGTGGAGGGTACAGGCATTGGCTTGTACCTGGCGAAACATCTGGTAGAATTGCACAAAGGCCAAATTCAGGTAGTGTCGCAACCAGGTAAAGGCTCCACTTTCACCATTGTTTTGCCACTGCGTGCTAAGGGGCTATAAGAAATTTTACAGTCTCTAGAAAGGGTTACGATATAATGACAAAAATGGATCAAGCAAAAAAAGCACGGAAAGACCCTATCATTCTGATAGTTGAGGATGAACACACGCTGAACGAGGCGTATCAAATGATACTGCGCAAATCGGGTTACCAGGTACGCGTGGCATTTGACGGCGAAGAAGCGCTGCAAGTCGCTGCCCAAGAAGAACCGGCACTTATTCTGCTAGACCTGCGCATGCCACGCATGGACGGCCTGGAATTTTTGCGCCATTACAAATTGCTGGACGAACACCCCAAAGTGCGGGTTATTGTTTTCAGCAATTACGACATGCAAAAAGAGATTGATGAAGCCTACCGCTTAGGCGCCGACCGCTACTTCATGAAAGCGCTGGCGTCCCCTAAAGAATTGCTGCAGGTGGTTGAAGCAACGCTTGCCGAATAAGAGCTAATAGCGCCCCTTCCGGACGAACAAAAAAAGACACCTGAAATGATCGGGTGTCTTTTTGGGCCGATGCTATGCAATGCTATTCGGCAGTGCTTCGGATAGTGCCGCCAAGCAGCTACTGAATGCTTAAGTCGCTGAAGCTGTCTTCGCCAAGCAGACGTTCAAGCTTCCTTTTATCTACCATGTAGGTGCGGGTATTGTACTCCAGCACCTTCTGCTGCTTGAGCTTGCTGAGCTCGGTTGTGGTAGTTTCACGCGTGAGGCCCACCAGGCTGGCGATAACGCTGTGCGTAAGCGCCAGGTCGATAGTGAACATGCCAGCACGCCCTTCTTTGCCATAGCGGAACAAAAGGTAGTAGAGCGTAAACATTATCTTTTCACGGGCCCGGGACTGCTCCAGGGCGGTTACACGCATAAGGAGCGCGGTGTAGTTGGTAACGTAATACTCCAAAGCGTTCATAAGGAATTCCGGCTTGGAGCTGATAATGCGTAATAATTCTTCGCGGTTAATGGTGGTAACTTCGCAGTCGGTGAGCGCTTCGTAGTAGTACAGCGTTACCGACGATTTGCCAAAAATCCAGGGGCCAGGAAAAAAATCGTTGGCCGTATGAAACGTGGCAATTTGTTCTTCTCCGGCAGCATTAATTGTGTATGCCTTCAGGGCGCCGCTCTTCAGCATATATGCAAGGCGCGGTGCCTCACCCTGATACAGCACAATAGAATGCTTCTTAAATGCCCGCCGGGTTCCTACGCGCTCTATTTCAGCAATAAAATCTTGCATACCTTAATCTCGTATTCATTTTTATTGAGTGATTGTAGACCATTTGCAGAGCCTTCTCGTGTATAAATTTTTACAGCTTAACAGCCTATTTCTTAACTGTCCTATTCGCCTCCCCACCTTATTATACTAATAACCTGTCATGGATGCCGAGGGGAGCACCTTAATAAAGTAGCCAGAACACCTTTGCCGCTAATAATACACAGATCAAACATCCTATTTTTTAGAAAGGATATGCATATGGAAAAAACAACGTATAAGGATTTAGACAACCGTATCCACGCTTTTTTGAACCGCAAATTTGCAGAGTTGGAAACGCTCGAACGCATGGCCCACACCAGCGAAAAGAAAAGTTGGCGCCTGAAGCCGCAAGCTACTAAAAACGCAGCAGAATGGTGGGTGGGCGCCTAGTGGCGTCAGCCCAAAGGATTATGACGGATTTTATTTTTTGGACTCTCTTTGGCATTCTCGCCGGATGGATCGCCTCCATCATAACCGAGACACAGGGATGGCAAAAGGTTCTTAGCACAATGGTTATCGGAGTGCTTGGCGCTATTGCCGGCGGCACGCTTATGCGCATGATGAATGAGCGCGGCATTGCCGGCTTCAGCATCCCAAGCCTGCTCACCGCGGTTTGCGGCGCTATCATCTTACTTACACTAGTACAAATGACAGATAGGGGAAAATAACTAAGAGGGGAGCGTATGTCACGGTCTAGACATCTGCAAGCCACCGCAAGCCACCTTCGCCGGGTCAAACCATATATCCGGCAGCGGCTGCCGCTAAGCGGTGAGATGGCCTAACCGGCCACAAACAAAACCGGCCTGATTGCGAGCAGGCCGGTTTTTTGTGTCAGTGCCTAATGTTGCATATTCTGCCAGCGTGTGGCTAAATTAATACGAACAGGACAGGTGCTATCAGGAGGATATATGCAGCAGCGGCCGGGGACATTTATTGTTATAGAGGGTACAGACGGATCAGGCAAGGGTACGCAGTTTGAATTACTGTGCGAACGCTTGCGGCAAGCCGGCTATGAAGTGGCTACGTTTGATTTTCCGCAGTATGGCAATCCGTCCAGCTACTTTGTAAAGCAATATCTGAACGGCGAATATGGCGGCGTAAGCGCCGTTGCGCCGTACACTGCCTCGCTTTTTTACGCGCTGGACCGGTACGAGGCCGCGCCCAAAATTAAACAGGCGCTGGATGCGGGCAAAATCGTCATCAGCAACCGCTTCACCGGCAGCAGCATGGGGCACCAGGGCACTAAATTCCGCACTCCCGAAGAACGCCGCGGCTACTTCATATGGCTCGACAACCTTGAATTTGAGATGCTGAAGATCCCGCGCCCGGATATTAGCTTTGTGCTGCGTGTACCCGCCGACGTCGCCGAAGACCTCATAGACAAAAAAGGCGACCGCGAATACACCAGCAAAAAGCGCGACATCCACGAAGCCAGCCGCAGCCACCTGGAACAATCGGTAGAAGTGTACGATGACCTTACCCAGCTTTTCCCGCGTGATTTCCAGCGCATTGACTGCGTGCGCGGCGGCAAAATGCTCGACGTAAACACCATCCAGAACATGCTATGGGAGAAAATTACGCCGCTGCTGCCGCCACCGGCACAATTGGAATTGGCTTCTAAGGATATTCCAAGTGCGGCGGCTGCTGCAGTGCAATCGTCGCCAAGCATCAGCCAACCGGCTGAACCAGAGAAAAAGGGCGGCAAACCAGCCAAAGACGAACCTAAAAAAGGGAAAACCGGCGCAGCGGCACATACGGCAAGCGATTTCCGGGAAGTAACCGCCCAGCATTTTGTGCTGCGCGGCGCCAGCAACTTGCTTATCCAGCATATACAGAGCGCGCAGCTGGCATATGCCGGTGAGATTACCATGTCGCCGGATTACACGCAGAAAGACGCAGCTGGCAACTGGCGTTATTACACACCAGCCAGCCTAAGCGAGCTAACGGCGCAGCATTACCACGCCTACATTGGCCACTTGTTCGAACTGTACACAACTATTGTGGACCGTGTTGAAAAGCACTTAGTGCAGCAAGACACGGCGCTGGCTGCCGCGCGCGGCAAAGACTGGCTGGCTGGCATGCACGCCCAGGCGCTGGAAGCGGCGCGCCCGGTACTGCCGGCCGCGGCTGCTAACGACAGCATTGTGCTGGCTTTCGGCCAGTCCCTGGAGAACGTGGTTACCAGCCTCCTTAGCAGCGACCTGCCAGAACTGCAGGCTGCGGGCACCATGCTATTTAAAGAAGCCCGCGTGCTGTCGCCGTCGTTCCTGCCAGAGGTAAACGCCGGAAATAGCGCTATTGACCCCATAGCCTACAAGGTAGCCAACAAAACCGCCATAGAAACACTCGCCCAAACTTTTTTACCGGAGGTACACGCCGCCGAAACCAGCCCGGTGCATTTGACCGAAGTCATTCCGCGCAACGAGCTGGATATTCTAGCCGACGCCATCTACCCGCACAGCAGCTTGCCAATGCGCGAACTTCGCAACCAAATGGCGGCCTGGCCGTACAACCGCAAATTAGACCTGTTTGAAGCATATGTTGGCACGCGGGCGCACCGCCGCCAGCAACCCGGCCGGGCGTTTGAAAAAGCCCAATACACCTGGGATATGGTTACCAGCTATGCGCTGTTCCGTAATTTGCAGCGCCAGCAACTTATTGGCGGGCAGATGCACAGGCCCTCACGCCGCGCTACGGCTACGAGGTGCCGGCAATTATTGAAGCAGCCGGTGTTGCCGATGAATACGAACAGTGTTTTGATTTAAGCCTAGAGTTGTACAGCCTGCTTCAGCAAGCCGGCCACCCAGTAGAAGCCCAATACGCCACGCTGCTAGGCCACCGCTTGCGTTGGAAGCTGACGCACAATGCCACTGATGCCATCCGCCTTATTGAGCGCACACCCAACAGCCCGGCCATGCGCAAGCTGCAGTTCTCATTGCACGCCCACTTAGCCGAGACACATCCGCTTATTG
>DATIIE010000069.1:0-1717 GCA_035479955.1 Saccharimonadales bacterium (SeqCode) | reverse complement strand
AGCTTGGATTGTATGGCGGGTGCGTACCGCATGCCTTCTACCAGCATGCGGCTGTAGCTGGACTCTACCGGGAAGCGTTCCATTTTACGGCCTAAATCAGTAACGGTGCCGTTCTTAAGCGCGCCCAGCGCTGCAAGTGTTTGCTTGGCGCGCTTAATGGTGCTGCGGCTGGGAGCATGAAAAAATTGTAGGTTCTCAATGTCCATATTAATGTTCGCCAGCCGCAGCACCAGGCGGTCTATGTGCTTGCGCATGATTTCCGGCACGCCATAGGCGGGCCGCGCTTCGACTGGCGAACACGGCATGCGGCCCAAACGCGCCAGGATGTATTCCCCTGGCTTTACCCGCCCTGCCCGCCCAGCGCGTTGGATACAATCTGCTTGGGATATCTCGGAAATAAACAAGCCTTCTACGCCGTCGCGTACCTCCGCCCGGCGCTCCAGGCCGGAATCAATTACGACATCGATGTCATCTATAGTGATGCTGGTTTGGGCGATGTTGGTGGCCAGCACCACCTTGCCGTTCGGGTAATGGTTGAACGCCAGCTGCTGCGCGTCGGCTTCCAGCTGGCTGTGGAGCGGTATCACCGGAATGCTGCCCTTAACCGACGCAACCGCTTGCGCCACCTGCTCTATTTCACTCTTGCCCGGCAAAAACACCAGTATGTTATTGCCGCGCTGCTCCAGCTTTGCAGCGAGCGCCTCCACTAAGTCCGTACCCATGCTGCGGCTGACCGGGAAGCTGCGCCCCTCGATAGTAATCGGCGGCGGCGCGTTGTAGTAGGTGGCCAGGCTGTCCGCCTCCATTGTTGCGCTCATAAGCACAATCTTAAAATGCGGCTCCTCCTGACAGCGTTTTTTGGCCCAGGCAATCAGCACTTCCATGTTTTCGTTCCACTCATGTATTTCGTCGAGTATGAGTACCTGGCGCTCATCCGTACCGCTGCCGGTTAGCTCGCGCACCAGTTGCAGACCGTCGGTGCAATATAAAATGATGTTTTCGGGGCTGTCATCTTGTTCGTGGGCAGTGCGGTAGCCCACTAGCTGCGTGCTGTCGTGGCCGGTGCGCCAGGCATACTCTTCGCGCACCCGCATGCTGAGGTTGCGGGCCGCTAAAATACGCGGCTGCGTCACGATAACTTTGGTGTAGCCGGCTTCTGCCAAATACTGCGGCACCTGCGTGCTCTTGCCCGCCCCGGTTTCGGCGGTAATAATAGTGACCTGGTTGTTGTGCACCGACGCTACAATTTCTTCGCGCCGGGAATTAATCGGCAGGTTGTAAATGGAATCTAGGTTTTCAGCGGGCATTAGGGATATTGTAATCTAGTTAAAGCGGCCGGCGCTACGAATGTACCTTCTGCGTCTTTATCTACGCTAACAGTAGAATATACAGCGTCTATATTGAGCGGACCATAAATATGGGGAAAGAGCCCTTCGCGCCCACTGCGAGCTGCTTCGAATTTAACGGCAGATTTTACTTTTTCTACGTCAATAAGTAGTAAAATAACATCTTTTTGGCCGGTAAAACGCGGAATGACATCCATTGTTTGATCAGGTGTTGTTGCGTGGATAAAGCCTACTTCACCAAGGCTAGAGGTGATAGTTGAATGAGTGTATTCACCGGATTTCAAAGCGTGATCCCAAATAGCGCGGGTGGTAATACAGATAATAGTTTTCATTAACCTAATAATACTGCATTCGGCATCAAAGGAGAGATA
>DATIIE010000068.1:0-2899 GCA_035479955.1 Saccharimonadales bacterium (SeqCode) | reverse complement strand
GCGCTTCTGGCGCTGTTTGAAATGCTGGCAGTGCACATTGCGCCGTCTGCGCGGTTCGCGGGTAAAGAGGCGGCCTACGACGCCATTTTTGGCGCCAGCCTGCGTATTGCCTGTGCCAGCCTGGTCGCCTTTGCGGCATCTGAACTGCTGGACGTGGTGGTGTTCGCCCGCCTGCGCAAAGCACTGGGTGGCCGCGGGCTGTGGCTGCGCAATAACGTGTCTAACTTTGTATCGCAGCTGGCAGACTCGGCGGTATTCCTGACGCTGGCGTTTTACGCGTTTGGCACGCCGCTGGGCGCTAATGTGTCATTTTTGCTTGGCCTTATTATTCCATACTGGCTGGTGAAGTGCCTGTTCTCTGTGGTGGAGACTCCGCTGGTGTATGCGGGTGTGTGGTGGCTGCGCGGCAGCAGTAAGCCTGGGGCGGCTGAGCTGAAGGGCGCAACCGCATGATCGCCCAAGCTGTACACACCCCTAAGATAACGGCTGGCAGCTGCACACTAGAGGAGTTACTGGGCCAGGCGCTGCAGGAGCTGCCGGAGTGCAGCATAGTGGCGGTAACGTCAAAAATTGTGTCGTTATGCGAGGGCCGCGTGCTGCCAATTGCCGGCACTGATTTAAAACAGCTGATCCGGGATGAAGCCGAATGGTATATGCCTAGCGCTACGCCGCAGCATGGCTACACCACCACGCTTGCGCACGGCATGCTGACGCTTAACTCTGGCATCGACGAATCGAACACCGGCGGCGTATATGTACTATGGCCCGCCGATCCGCAGGCCAGCGCCAACAGCATCCGCCGTTACCTGCAAAAACGGTTTAACCTGAAAGAAGTAGCCGTTATTATTACTGATAGCGTGTTTTTGCCTATGCGGTGGGGCGCGGTTGGCTCATGCCTGGCCGCCAGCGGCATCGCGCCCATGCGCAGCTACAAAGATGAGACAGACCTGTTTGGCCGCCCGCTGCTGCTCAGCCGTACAAATATTGTAGACAGCCTGGCCACCACCGCCACGCTGCTGATGGGCGAGGGCGCTGAGCAAACGCCGCTGGCTATACTCAGCGACGTCCCAAATGTAATGTTTCAGCCAGATGACCCAACTGCCGAAGAATTAGCCGCCCGCCATACGCCGCCATCTGAAGATATGTTTGGTGAAATGCTGACCGCGGTTGCGTGGGAAGAGGGCGGCGCCCATCCTCGTGCTAAAAAAGATAGCTAGCGCTTAGTTTTGCTGGATTTGCGGTGCTCGTGCGTGGGTTGTTTCTTGAATTTGCGCACCACTTTTTGCCAGGCGGCTTGGCCGCGCGCCAGCAGTTGTTTCAAGAAATGTATCATGCGGTCGCGCACTTTTTCGGCAAAGGCGAATTCGGTGGCCCAAATGGCAAACCCCAAAAATAGCGCTGCCCAGCCTGGCCCGGGCGTGACCAGCATAACCAGCCCCGCCAAAATAACCACGCCGCCCACAACCAGCACCAGCGATTGCCTGATGGCTTTGGGGGTGCGGTTCCAGCCTCGTTTTAATCGTTCCATGCTTACAGTATACAACCCCTGGCTTGCTGTGCCCTGAAAAATGGTACAATAAAATACTATGACAGAATTTAAACATGGCCCATACAACGGCTACCTGGCCCAAGTGACCCAAGACTACTTCACCCAAGGCGGCTTACGGCCGAGCCACAATGCGGTTTTTGATGGTATGGATCCCGCAACGCAACAAGCTGTGCAGCCATTTATGCCCGACCTTCGGCCCATGGGCGCAGCCACGCCGCCGCTGTTGCGAGAACTCCCCCGGGCTACGTTAGGCGCGTGGGGTAATTACCTGGGCGATATGTATAGCGGTAAAATTGCGCCGCCAGAAGTACGCCATGATGTTGCCGTAGGCAGCACGCTTATTATGGGGATGCTGGCGGCAGATGAGACTACCTGGCGCCAAAGTCCTGGCGCCCGCAACAGTACAGATGTTATGCTTTTTTACGCTTCTATTAGGGATTCGATCAAAGGCGGTCCGCACATTATGCAACGGGAAACGTTTGCCCACCACCCGCACATGGCCACGCAACTTCTTGCAGAACAAGTGCACACCCGTGTAGTTGCCGGTAATGAGGAACGTCAGACTGCTTTAGTAGAGCAGGTACATGCGCTTGCAGGTGTACGCCGCGAGCAATTTGCCAATCGCCGCGGTGAGATTGGCGGCATGCTTATAACAGCGCTTAACCTGGGTGAAGTAACGGCTAGGATGGCGCTTGGCCTGACGACTCTCCGTCCGGAAGTAAAAGCCGCCCCAGCCAGCAATGAAGGCGAAGCTGCGGCCATGGCATTAGGGAAAATAGGCGCTATTATTACCCACGGCACGGGTGTGGATGCAGCATTCCGCGACCGCATGCCCACCTACGCTACAGCAACCGTCATGAATGAATACGGACCTACCAAAGCTGCCATAAACTCTATCAACGAACATCGCGCCGAATATGTGGACATGTTAGTTAACGAGGGCCGGGCAGCCCTGAAAGACGGCACCCGGCAGCAGCAAGGTATTTTCCGTATGGCTGTACGCCTCCTGAAAATACGCCAGGGGCAACGGGGCATAGGCTCAACAGATGCCATTAAACGGTATATGAAAGAGGATCCCTACTGGAACCGCTATTTGTAGCCACGCAGTAAAACACTTAGTGGCGCAAACGCTATTTTTCCGCTATAATCTATCTGTTTTATGAGTGAGCAAATTGTAGTCAAAGGTGCGCGCGAGCACAACCTCAAAAATATCGATGTAACCCTGCCTCGGAACAAGATGGTAGTGGTGACTGGTTTGAGTGGTTCTGGCAAGTCGAGCCTGGCGTTCGACACTATTTATGCCGAGGGCCAGCGCCGCTATGTGGAGAGTTTGAGCTCCTACGCCCGGCA
>DATIIE010000067.1:0-12313 GCA_035479955.1 Saccharimonadales bacterium (SeqCode) | reverse complement strand
AAAGTTGCTTTCAATAACAGCGGCAACTGGTGTAATGCAGTTTGTGGTGCAGGAAGCGTTGCTGATAATGGGTGTGGCGTTCTGGAGTTTGTCCTCGTTTACGCCAAGCACGATAGTGTCGGCGCCTTCGCCCTTGGCCGGGGCGCTGATTACGACGCGCTTGGCGCCAGCGTCCAGATGGGCTTTGGCTTTGGCCGGGTCAACAAAAAAGCCGGTGGATTCAATAACCACGTCAACGTCCAGGGCTTTCCATGGCAGCTGCGCCGGGTCTTTTTGGGCCAGTACCTCAATGCTTTTGCCGTCCACAATAATGTGGGTGTCGTCGGCGCTTACTTCGTGTCCGTAGGCGCCATAGTTGGTGTCGTGCTTCAGCAGGTGCGCCAGCGTTTTCGGGCTGGTAAGGTCGTTGATCGCTACAATTTCAATATCGCTGCGGTCAAACGCAATCTTAAATGCGTTACGTCCAATACGGCCAAAACCGTTAATTGCCACTTTAGTTGCCATGCTTGTCCCTCCGTTAAATAAAGCGTTAGCTATTCTGCTGGTATTGTACGGGGTTTAGCTAATGCTTACAAGAGAGGCGGCCACAAGCTTAGCCCTCTGCATATGGTGCCGGATGTGGTGCAGACGGAAGCTCTGCCTGCACAACGGCCGGATGCGCTTGTGCCGCTAACAGCGCTACATCACCCACCAGCCTGCCAACAACGTGTATATCCTTAAATTCTGGCGCCCGCTGGCTCATGTGGCTGTTGCCGCTGCCCCTGCCTATCGAGCCCTCTGACTGCCAATTGCCGCTGCGGTGGCCGCTGTACAGCCGCGCCCGGATACGGCTTTGGCCGTCGTTCACAAAAATGTTCAGCTCAGCATACTGGCTGGCGGCAGACTCACAGGTTGTAGTACGGCGGATGTCAACATGCGCCGGCTGCCCGCCCGCAGCGCGCCCGGCAAAAGCCACGCCGCCAACGTACATCGCCCGGCGGCGTTCTAAAATTATGTGGCCTTGGGCGGTAAATACATTGGTCTCGCCTGCGGCCCGGTGCAGCCTGTCGTACAGGCGCGCCAGATTCCCCACCGGGCCTTCGGCCTGGGCCATTGCCGTGTGCACCGCGGCGATCTCGCTGCTTAACCGTTCGTTACGCTGCTTTTTTGACTCGTATAACCTCATTAACAGATGGTAGCGCTAGCCGGGCTACTTCGCCTGGTTATTCCAGCGGTCGATAGACTCTTTAACGATCTGCTTGGCAGCTTCTGCGTCGCCCCAGCCGTTCACCTTGGTGGTGCCCGGTTTCTTCAGATCCTTGTAGTGGTTGAAGTGATGCTCAATCTTCTGCTTCCAGCGCTCGCCAAGGTCGTCAAGGCTGTTGATGCTGTCGCCAGTGTTACGGTCGTCGGCCGGCACTACCACAATTTTGTGGTCAGCATCGCCGTCGTCGGTAAAGTCCAGCACGCCAATAACTTTCGCTTCCAGCCAGACGCCGGTGGGGATTGGCTCGTCGCACACCACTAAGGTGTCCAGTTCGTCGCCGTCGTCGTCCAGGGTCTGGGGGATGAACCCGTAGTTTACAGGTTTGGCAAAAATTGCCGGTTCAACGCGGTCCAGCATGAAACAGGCGCGCCCGCGGTCCCACTCCACTTTCAACATCGAACCCTGCGGGATTTCCACCACAGTGTTCACACTGCCATTCTGCCAGTCGCCCACGGTTAGTACTTGGTTAAAATCAGCCATACATAAACTCCTCTACCAGCTGTTAGTCAATTCAGAAGTATTGTACTATAGGGTAAAGACCATGACTAGAATCATCGGACACCGCGGCGCGGCAGGTTTAGCGCTTGAGAACAGTGCGGACAGCATCCGTGCGGCGCTCAAACATGATGTTGACGCCATTGAATTCGACATCCACCTCACTAAAGACAAAAAACTTATTGTGGTGCACGACAAACACACCGGCCGCGTATCGCGCACCAAAGTACACATTAAAGACGCTACGCTTGACGAGCTGCGCAATTTACCCCTGAAGAACGGCCAAACCCTGCCCACTCTGGACGAAATTATGGATATCATTGGCGGCAAACCGGTTATCATCGACATTAAAGATGCCGGCTCCGCCGCTGAGCTGTTGCAGGTGCTAAAGCGCCACCCGCGGGCGCATGTCAGCTTTGCCTCATTCCAGCACGAAGAACTGCGTTTTCTGCACGAACGCCTGCCTAAGGTGCCCATTTACGTCCTGGAGCACTTCAGCCCGGTAGACATTATCCACAGCGCCGTAAACCTGCGGGCACACGGCATTGGGCTGAACAAGTGGCTTATGAACCCGCTCACTTCCTATTTGGCGCGCCGCTACCATCTGGATTTGTACGTATACACCGTAAACAATCGCTTCCTGGGGCTGGTCTTAAAAAGGCTGTACCCTGGCGTAACCATTTGCACCGACCATCCGGAACGGTTTAGCGACCTGCGCGAGGACTAGCCCGTGAACGTTACTTTTGACCACCGCGAGCCTATTGCTAAAAATATCGTCACCCTGTGGTTTAAGCCGGAGCGGCCAGTGTTTTATGTTGCCGGGCAATTTACGGAAATGTATCTGCCCCACGCCGGAGTTGACAGCCGTGGGGAGCGGCGCTGGTTTACGCTGTCCAGTTCACCTACCGACCCGCTGCTGGGCATTACTACGCGCTTGGCGGCCGAGGACAGCAGCTCGTTCAAAAAGGCTTTGGACTTGCTGCAGCCTGGCGCGCCACTCAAACTTGCCGACCCTATGGGCGACTTCGTGCTGCCTAAAGATACTTCCCTGCCTTTATTATTTGTTGCGGCCGGGCTGGGCATTACCCCTGTGCACAGCATGGTTAAGTGGATGCGCGACCGGCGCGAGGAACGGCCGGTACACCTTATTTACGCAGTCTCGCATGAGAATGAGCTGGCGTTCTTACCCTTATTTGAAGAATTTTCAGCAAAGTTTGGCATGCAGTTTACACCTGTGGTGAAACATCCGTCTGCTGGGTGGCAGGGGGAAAGTGGCTCGCTTACCACTTCGCGCATTTTGGAACTGGCCGGTTCTGCTTTTACCAACAGCGCCGCAGATGAAAATGCCCTCATTTATCTCTCCGGCCCTGAGCCAATGACAGAAACCTTCTACAAAGAACTAACCGCCCGAGGTGTCCCCAACGAGCGGCTAGTTACAGACTATTTCCCCGGGTACATACAGTTCTAGCTACCTGAGAGTATCCAGTGCGTGATTAGCGATAACTAATGTTTTGCAATTATTACGTTAAATGACATAATAAGCCATTATGCTCCTGCAAGAACTGCGTAACGTGCGCGATTCACTCTATGATGTGCGCGGCAAGCTGACATTAGTCCTGTTAAGCGCGGCCTACACAGCTGAGAGGTTCTCTGCAACAGTACATGAAGTTGCCCCGGCCATCTTCGACCACATAGGCAATACTACGGTGTCATTTTGTGCCACAGCACTAACCGCCTATGGCCTTTCCCGCTTCGAGTACGGAAGAAATGCCGAAGCAGACCCTAGTGTGGTTAGCCGTACCGCTACAGTATGCAGCGTCATAGGCGGCACTGTCGTGAACTCCCTGGCAGAAGCGCCAAAATTTATGGATATCATAGGCACGCCCCATATCGGCGACCCGCGAGACATTGCATTGGGCCTTGCAGGGGTCGCATTAGGGGCCTGTGCAATATCTTTTGATACTGTAAAGCAACAAAGGATCTAGAGTTTAGCCTGTGGTACACATTGCTTAGCGGCGCCAAAAACTTTCATTCCGGGCTAGTAAACATATACATTTAGCTGCTAAAATGTCTTTTTAACAAACCCACATACCAAACAGACAGACCACCGAATTGAGAATCCTGAGCGTCCGCGCCACGCGCAAACTGCGTGAGTGGCTCATACACTACCTACCTGCAGAAATTACCGGCACGATAACCGCGTTTGCCGCTTTTTTTATAACCAAAAATGCCACTGATTCGCTTGCCGCAGCCGCAATTGTGGGCTCTGTTGGCGAAACCATAGGCTACTATGCCGCTGCATTGGGCGGCGAAGTCTTTCGCCAGTGGCGCTCCCACCACATGCATGCCCGGTTTAAACGGATATGGCTAACCAGCGTGCGCAGCCTGGGCAACCTGATTGTAGAATTTGGGCCAGCAGAAATTGTCGACAGCCTTGTTGTCCGGCCAGGTCTTTTTTATTTGCTGCCCCTGTGGTTCAGCGGCCACCTATGGCTCGCCTTATTAGCGGCCAAGCTGCTTTCCGATTTAGCCTTCTACACATTTGCCATTGCCGGCTATGAAATACGCAAAAAACTGCTGCCGCAACGTATTAATTGAGTAATAATGGATACCATGAAAACACATATGAAAACCGATACTTTTACCCCCGACAACCTGTTGACCCACGCCCATCCTACACCCTATTTATTAATGGACCTGCAGCGGGTGCAGGCAGCCTGGGAACACTTCCACCGCCTTATGCCAGCCGTGCGCACGCACTATGCCATGAAGTGCAACCCCGACGCAAAAATACTCAGCCGCCTCCACGCCATTGGCAGCGCTTTTGAAATCGCGTCATTCACAGAGCTAAAAGACCTCATTAAAATAGGCGTCCAGCCTGCCGACGTTATCTTTAGCAACCCGGTTAAAATCCCGGCTGATATCCGCCGTGCATATAAAGCCGGGCTGCGCCGCTTCAGCTTCGACAGCATTACTGAGCTACACAAGCTGCAGCACCACGCCCCTGATGCGCAGGTGTACGTGCGGCTGCAAACAGTCCCTGCCAAAAGTGTCGTGCCCAGCGAAGGCAAGTTCGGCGTGCCAGCGAAGCAGGCATTGCAGCTTATGAAACAGGCGCGCAACATGGGCTTGCAGCCATTTGGCATAGCGTTCCACGTTGGCTCCCAAATGCTCGACCCTACAGAGTGGAGTGCGGCCATCCAGCAAAGCGGCGCGCTCATGCGGCAGCTGCAAAACGAAAATATATCCATACAAATGCTGGATATGGGCGGCGGCTTCCCTGCGCACCATAGCTCGCCCACGCCCGAGCTGGAAGCCTTTGCCAGTGAAATCAATAGTGCAACTACCACCTTGCCTTATCCGGTGGAATTAGTTATCGAGCCGGGGCGCGGCCTTGTGGGTGATGCAGGCGTAATGGTAACGAGCGTCATTGGCATTGCCGAACGGAACGGGGCGACATGGCTGCACCTTGATGTGGGCGCCTTCAACGGCATGATGGAAGCCCTGGAAACGCAAAACCAGTTGCTGTTCCCTTTAGCCGACTCAAAATCCAGCAAGAAAAAAGCCCGGTATCATTTAACCGGCCCCAGCTGCGACAGCCAGGACACAATATTATTTAATGCAGAGTTGTCCGCCAACCTCGAGCTTGGCGACAAGGTATTTATTTATACAGCTGGTGCGTACACTACCAGTTATGCATCCCGGTTTAACGGGTTCAATATTCCGAAGGTGTACTGTATAAACTAGTTCATTGTTGCAGCGTCAGGGTCGCCGTGCTTGCGGCCGTGGTCTTCTAAGTATTCACGGATACGCAGCGCTGCAGTGGCGCCTTCGCCTACAGCACTAGCGATCTGCATGGTGGCGCCGCTGTGCACATCCCCGGCAACAAATACGCCGGGCATTGCTGTTTCCTGTTTGTCGTTGGCTTTTATGAAGCCGATTTCGTCTAATTCAACTGCGCTGTCTTTCAAAAATTCTGTGTTGGGCTTCAAGCCTACAAATACGAATACGCCGTCGGTTGGGAACTCCACCTTTTGCCCAGTGGTTTTATCGGTGCCTATTACCTTCACAACAGAGTTGTTCTCGCCAACGATCTCATCGGTAGTTGTATTAAAGTGGACCGTGATCTTGTCTTTGTGCTTATTCTCAAGCTCGTGCTGTAAAATTTCGGAGGCACGGAAATGGTCGCCGCGCACCAGTAGATCGATGTGCGAGGCAAAACGGGTCAGGAACATAGCCTCCTGGACCGCTGAGTTTCCTCCGCCCACAACTACTAACTTCTTATCGCGGTAAAACGCACCATCGCAGGTGGCGCAGTAGTGCACGCCGCGGCCGTAATATTCCTGCTCGCCGGGAACGCCTACTTTTTTGTAGTCGCTTCCCGTGCCGAGTAATATGGCCTTGGCAAGCATGTCGCCACTGGTAGTTTGCAGGCGCTTGTACTTGCCTTCGTCGATAATTTTTGTGACTTCGCCCAGTTCGATCTTAGCGCCGAAACGCTCAGCCTGTAAGCGCAGTTCATCCGCAAGAGTCAGGCCGGCAATGCCTTTCGGAAAGCCGGGATAGTTGTCTACCCAGTCGGTAATGGCTGCCAGCCCGCCTACTACGCCACGCTCGAACAATAATGTTTCAATGTCTTCACGTGTCGTATAGATAGCCGCACTTAATGATGCAGGGCCGGCGCCAATCATAATCACGTCGTGCACAGGTGTTGCCTGCGGCGTAGGTTGTGTGGGGACTTCAGACATACTATCTCTCAATCAATTAAGCGACTGCCGGAGCAAGCTTGGCCAGGTTGTAGCCAACGATAACTTCTTGGGTGTCGTCTTGTTTAGTAACAACAGTAACAGGGACGGTCAAAGCGCCGCTGAGGCGCATGGCCTCTTCTTGGCGTTCCGGCTTTTCATCGAGGTTTACCACTTCGTAGCCAAAGCCTTTGGCGTCTAAATACTTCTTTACCATGGCGCAGTACGCACACGTGTTGGTAGTAAAGATCGTAATATTCTTGACCATAATTCCCCCTTTAAAATTTTGTTTTCGGTCTTAGGTTTTATTATATATAGCGCTTGAGCTTAGCACAATGCACCATATATTGTGTTTTTTACGTTAATGGCTGTGCTTAAGCGGATGCTGCCTATTCGCCGATAGAGTGCAGGGTGATATCAAAAACCAGGTCAGAGTTAGCCGGGATACCGGAGCGTGAGCTTGCGCCATATGCCTGCTCAGCAGGGATCACTAAACGGCGTACACCGCCAACTTTCATGCCAGGCAAACCGTCGGTCCAGCCCTTAATTACTTCGTCGAGCTTAAATGTTGCAGTCTGGCCGCTGTCTAAGGAACTTTGGAAAATAACGCCAGTAGCAGCAAGCGCGCCAGTGTAGTCAACCGTCACTGTGTCGCCGGCTTTTACTTCGGTGCCTTCGCCTGGCTTCGTGTCGGTAATCTGCAGTTTGTCGACGCTGGCAACCGGGGTAAAGCCTTCCAGTTTTGTGCCTTCTAGCTTCTTATCGTTGCTTTTAGAGTCTGTGTTTGTGCTTACTGTATTGCTGTCCACTGGTTTTGCGTCCCTATTGTCTTTAATTAGTTGAAAAATCACGGCAAAACTCGCCGCAAATGAAAATACAAAAAATAACACCGCTAAACTGAGCGCAAAGACGCGCTGGTGTGGTCGTGTTTTCGCCACCGTGTCACCTCCATTCCTTTGTTGGTCTTATTATACGCTGCCGGGGGCGAGGTGGCTAGTGTAGCTTTGGGTGCTGCTTACGCCAACTGGCGCACAAAGACCTGCTGGCCTTTGGTGCGTACTTCCAGGCGCACGCCAGCGCATTCAACAATGGATGTGGCGTCTTCGCCGATATTCTTTGGCACCAGTGAGCCCATGCTTGCAACAGTTTTTCCGGAAGTAAGCACTACCTCCACACCGTAGTTGGCATCTTTGCTAATGAGTGGCACCAGGGCAAGGCCCGTGAATTTTACTGGTTCAAAGTCGGCTTGGGCTTTGGAGTCTGCCTTGGGCTCGCTGTGGAGTTTGAATGGCTGCGGCAGCTTAACGGCCGCGTACTGGCCGGTTTCGGCAGACTTACGGTCCAGCATGGTTTCTTCAGCGGTAATTTCGTGCGCCGGGTTTTCGGCCTGGCCAGTGGCGTATTTCGGCCAGTTCAAAAATCCGACATCCATTTTGTTCGTGGGACGGTCGGAGCTCAGATAGGCTTCATACCCAGAGCCCATTACATTACTGTGGTCAGAGTATTGGTCGTACGTCGCATTTTTCAGGTAGGTGCCTAGGTTGATTTTAGGCTGGCCCAGCAACACCCCATTGCCTGAAAGGTCGGTTACGCCTTCGCCGCTGTCCAAGGCGACGGTTCCGGCGTGGCCGAGGCCAAACAGGTGCATGAGCTCGTGGGCGGTGAGCATTGCGCCAGTGCGCTTTACATCTTCCAAGGTTTGCTTGTCGCCGGTGGCGAGTTCCTTTTTATAAACGCCCATATACACGTCGGCGTAACGGCCGCCAGTTTGGTTTGCCATGCCAGCTGCAGTTTCTTTACATGGGACAGCGCCCGTTATACCCAAGACAAAATCGGCGCCCTTTGTTTGGGCAGGCATGAGCTTATCGGCAATGCTGCCGCCATATTTGGCGGGGTCAGTGTTGGGGGCAGCGCAGTTGCCAACGGCGAGTGTAGCTTTGTAGGCTTTCTTGGCCTCTGGGCTGGCCGCCACCACCTGGAATGAAAGGTCAACGGTGTCTTGTGTATATGTAGAAAGAATTTTTGGCAATTCAGCGGCTGCGCTTTGGGCGGTGTCTGGCGGGGCGTCGAAGTCTACCAGCAGTACCTTGCCGCCGTGCATGGCTTTTAGGCAGCGCTGGGCCTTGGAAACTAAGTTCGGATCGTTGGGCTTTGGTTCCACACACGGGCCGGTTACTGCCTCGGCACTGGCCGACACATTGGGCGAAGCCTGTTCGCCAGGAGTGCAGCCAGCCGCGCCAAGTGCCATGCCAGCAGCCAACCCTAACGCCAGCAGGCGGTTAGCGGCTGGATAGCCAGCAACCTGTTCAACACCATGATTCATCTGTTAATTATAGCATAAAAACTATAGAAAAGCAATAGTACTAACGGATACTGGGCTTAGGAAAACGGCCTACCAGCCGCCGCCTCCTCCACCGCCTCCGCCGCCTCCGGCGCCGCCTCCACCAAAGCCGCTGCCCGACGAGCTGCTGGGCGAGGCAAATGCGGTGTTCACTTGCTGGCCAACACCACTGTTTAGGCTGGATACCAGGTAAACAACGCTGAACGTATTCCAGTTGCCGCTGTACCAGTCCGGTGCTGTGCGGTAGATGTTCTCAAACTGTTTTGCCCATTGCTTTTCCACGCCTAAAATCATGGCGTATGGCAGCAGTTTTTCAAAGAGCTGCACGGTGCGCTTCGGCTCTTTCATGCTGGCGGCATAGCGGCCGCCCGGGCTTTGCAATTTGTTGATGCGGTCTTTTTCAGCTACGTCCAGGTACATTTTCAGGCCGAGCACCTGCTCTTTGGCGGTCACACCCAGTTCGGTGCGGCTGGCTGAAAAGCCAAAGAAAATCACCGCTAAAATGCCGCCGGCTGCAGTGCCCAGGCCATAGGCAAGCCCAGCTGCAAAGTGCGCAGCCACGCCGCCCACAATACACACGCCAATGATACACAGCACAATCAGGCCGAATGTGCGCAGCGTAAACGCACTGGGGCGGAAGTAACCCCTGGTAATAAGCGATTTCTTCACCGTGGTGCGCAGTACCGAAGCAGTGGTTGCCAGTGAGAATTTCTTTTCGGCCAGGTCTACGGTTTCGCCTGGGCCAGCGCCCACAAACAAAGCGTCCATTATGGTGCGCTCAAACTCGTTCAGTTCGCCCATGCCTGGGTTTTCCAGGCGCAAGCTGTAGGTGGTTACATCGCGGCGCAGTTTGCGCTCCTGGGTCTCTTCAATAATGGTGATGTAGCGGCGGATGGCCAGGTCGATGATGGCGGCGGTGATGTCTTTGTTGTCGGTACGGAAGTCTATGAGCGTGCCTACTTCGATGGGCCCGAGCCCTTTGGGTGCGCCGTACTCCGGCACAATTACACCCCTGCCCCGCGGGTCGCGGCCATGACGGAACCAATACAGGCCAGCGGTACCGCCAAGCAGCAGTAACGGCAAGGTAAATACAGCGATATCAGCGCCATATTCGCCCAGTGTGTCGGCAAGCGAATAGGGGTGGAAATAGCCCTTTTCAAAGCCGGCAACATACGATAGTGTTTGGAAGCCCTCAAGCGGGCGGGTGGTCGATGCCGTTATTGTATCGCTTGAGGCAGTCTTGTTAGTGCTGATAACGCAGGCGTGTTCAGTGCTGCCAAATGTACCGGTATAACAGATAGGCTTCAAGTGGGAGTCCAGTTTTAAGCCGTTCGGTAAATGGAGGTTCAAACTCACTTTATTAAAGTCCTGCGTCCATTGGTCGCCGTTTACATCCCAGAATAATTCGTCGTGGTCGTTATAGAACGTTATGACGTTCTTCACGGTGTAGTCGATGGTGTATTCCTGGCTGCCCGTTACTGTGCGCGCCGGGTCACCAATTTTCACCACCATGTTGCCGTTTTGGTTGGACGTTGAGTACATGGCTGGCGCACCGCTCCTGGAACTTACCTGGTTTACATGCAGCAGCAGGCGATGTTTCTTGTAGGTGTTTGGAAGGGCGCGCAGAATGCCGTGGTTCATATCGGTAAAGTCGACGTTTATGTGCTCTACGATGTGCAGTTCGCCCTGCGGGTCGGCGCTCGTAAGGGTTTCATCGGCGGTAAACGAAGTTACGGTGAAGTTGTTAACGTCGGCGTGCGCTACAGGCGCAGCCACAAAAATGCCAGCAGCAACTCCTAGGCACAGCAAGAAAGAAAATACACGTTTCACCTTTTACTCCTTATTTTCCACTTCAGCGATCACCCGGGCGGGCGCGCCGTCAACGGCAAGCTTTAATGGCAGTGCAAACACCTTGAACTCTTTGCCGGCTAGCTTCCCGAGCCCCACTAGGTTTTCGATAATAAGCACTTCTTTTTTCAGTAAAATTTTGTGGATGAGATGGGGGTCATCGTCTGGGCTGCACAGATCCACACCCACCATGCTTACTTTCTTTTCAGCAAGATACCTTGCGACATCTTCAGGCATGGCTGGTGAATTTTCAAAATAGGCTGGGTCGTCCATGTGGTCGCTCATGCCAGTATGAAACAACACGATATCGCCAGCCGCAATGTCGGCCGCCTTTACTGCCGCAAGGTCGAATACACCGTTATGCACACGAATGTAGCGCCCACGCCCCACAAACTTACTTACCGGAAATTCGTCGAGCGTTTTGCCGCCGTGCACCATGTGGAACGGCGCGTCTACATGCGTTCCGGCGTGCGTGCCCATATGCAGCGAGTGCTCGTTGTAGCCTTCTTCAGCCAAAATAGCCACTTCAGCCACCTTTACTTGCGGGTCCCCAGGATATACCGGTAGTTTGTTGTTAATAACTACCGACAGATCAACGTAGGGCATACAGGGTTAAATCCTCTCTGCCTGGAGTTTTTCTTTGGCAGCGGCCGCGACTTTGTCAAGGATACCAGCGACTTCTTGGTCAGTGAGGGTACGTTCGTAGCTGGACAAACCAAGGCGCACGGTAATTTGCCGGTGCTCTGGGTCGTCATCACGCTGATAAATGTCTACTGGGCTTAGGGACGGCACGGTATTTTCCGGGCAGGCAGTGCCTATCTCACCCCACACAAAATTGAATACTTCGGCGTAAGTTGTTGCAGCCGGTACTTTCAAACAGATGTCTTGCTCCACCTTGGGGAAACGCGGCAGTGGGATGTAGTCATTCTTTTGGGAGGTTTGCAGGAATAAGAGCGGGTCAAGTTCGAACCCGGCAACGCAATCGGGCAGCTTGAGGTTTTTGCGGACGCCTGCGCGGAACTCGCCGATAACGCCCCAGGCCAGGCCGTCCGGGCCGCGCAAAACAGCGCTGCGGCCGGGTTCGTAGGGTGCGCTCATAAGGGCGAGCCATGGGCTGGCCGACAGGTCGGCGTCTGCCAGGGGCTCGAACTGCATAATGTCCATAGCCGAAAAACTAGCCAACAAATGCACCAGATACTTGCGTGCCTGGTAGTACGGCGCACCCGGGCGGGCGGCAGCGGCCTTGGCATTGGCGGCAAATACAAAACTGAGCGAGTTTATTTCGCGTGGCAAACCATCTTCATCGTAATCATGTGTGTTGTGGGCAAGGCCTAGCTCAAACAAAGCGAATTCGTCGTACCCGGCTTTTTGGTTGGGATGTACCATGGTGAGCAAGCTGGGCGTCAGACTGAGGCGCATATACTGCAAATCCGGGCTGAGCGCGTTGCCCAGCTGGAAGGCCTGCGCAGCGTCCTGCCCTGCTTTCTCAAGCAAATTGCCATGCACAAAGCTGTAACTAAGGATTTCACTAGCGCCAGCGGCGGTCAGCACGCGGCGGATAGTGGTTTTGGCGTCGAGCAGTGGGTTTACCGGCACTGGCATAATACTGCGGTGCGGTGGCTCGAGCGGCAGGTGGTC
>DATIIE010000066.1:0-24092 GCA_035479955.1 Saccharimonadales bacterium (SeqCode) | reverse complement strand
AATTGCTGGCCCAGAGATTGCCAGCCAAAGCTAAAAAATGGCCGCACCGTGGATGTATACCTAAGCGCCTATAGCAGTGCCTGTGAGCCGCACGTAGCCTGCTTCACAGAAATTAATACAGCAGGCGCTATCTACCAAACTGCCCTGGAGATTATAAAAACAGTAACCTCGTTATAGTAACCTAAACGTATGTACGGGCCCGTGGGGCGCCTGTACGACCACCTGAGAATGCCCATGAGCAACATCGCCCCACACCTAGTTAAAATTGCACGTATTGCCGCCATATGCCTTTTGGCAGCCAGTGGCATTGCGGCCGTGTTTACTACAAAAGAAGCCGTAGAAACGCCGCAGGCATTTGCGGCGGGTGCCATGGTTCCAGGGAGCCTCAATTACC
Source organism: Saccharimonadales bacterium (SeqCode) (assembly GCA_035479955.1). Classification (GTDB taxonomy): domain Bacteria; phylum Patescibacteriota; class Saccharimonadia; order Saccharimonadales; family UBA4665; genus PMNU01. The sequence goes on along the minus strand of DATIIE010000066.1, from coordinate 23,698 downwards.
CCTGGAAGGACGCACCGTGTGAATTTTCGAATGGCGGAAGCTCCTGTATCAACCCACACGATGCAAGCGACAAATACGGATGGTACATAGATGAGAACAGCGACGGCGTATTCACTGGTAGCGATTGTGGCAGCTCTACACCGTCTGGTGAATGTTTTGACGAACGTGGCTATCAGTATAGGAACTGTACGTCATATGTAGCGTGGAAGCTCCACTCGCTTGGCGTGCCGAATAGTCAGCTCTCGGGCCTGAAAAATGGCGGCGATTGGTATAGGAATGTACCGGCCAGCCGCAGGGCTACAGCTCCGAAGGCCGGAGCTGTAGCTGTTGCGCCACGCAGCTCAACCAGCACACTTGGCCACGTTGCATTTGTGGAAGCGGTTAATGCTGACGGGACCATTACAGTTTCGGAATATAACCACGATACCAAAGGGTATGGCGACATGCGCGCTGCAGCGCCGGCCGCACTTGGTTTTACTGAGTATATTGATTTTGGCGTATCGGCAGATAAACAGGCCGCCCGCGCTGCGGCCACACTTGCCAGGCCGGCTGCGGTACTGTTCCGCCGTGATCTCAACGTCTTTGTACGCGGCGATGACGGCCAAGTGTATACCCAATACTGGGACGGCACGCGCTGGAGCGGTTTTAGCAGTATAGGCGGCAACACGGTAAACGATCCGGCAGTTATTGTGAACGGTTCTGCGCTGAATGTGTTTGCCTTGAACCGGGACGGGCAGATATATACCGCATATAACGACGGAGGAGGCTGGAGCGGTTGGGCCAGCCTGGGATCCCAGGTTATGCGCGGCAATCCGAAAGCCGTGCAGTACGGCAACGAATTAGATGTGTTTGCCACGGGCGTAAATGGCCATCCCTATAAGAATACCTGGCAGCCAGCAACGGGCTGGGGCGGATGGAGCTCACTCGGCAACTATATGGACAGTTCGCCCGCACCGGTTGTGTATAACGGTGAACTAGATGTTGTTATGCGCGGTACCAATAACATGATGTATAAAGACACGTGGACCGGCGGCAGCTGGGGTGGGTTCGGCGAAATTGGCAGTTGTTGTTTGGCAGGAAATCCGGCGGCATTATCATATGGTTCGCAGCTGGATGTGTGGTCTGGCGCACCAGATAACCATGTGTACAAGCTTACCTGGAATGGCTCTGCCTGGAGCGGCTGGGTAGACGCGGGAGGCGGGATGGCTGGCAACCCCGATGTAGTGCAGTACGGCTTAGATTTAAATGTTTTCATGCGCGGCACAAACGGACAGATATACCACCGCTACTGGAGTACGGGCAGCCAAAACTGGAGCGGTTGGGCCTCAATCGATGCCACTAAAATAGTCGCAGGCGACCCTACGGCTATACAGTATGGCAGTGAATTAGACATTTTTGTAACCGGCACAGATGGCAAAACCTACAAAAATACCAGGCAGCAAAACGGCAGCTGGGGTGGGTTCTCGCTGCTGTCGGGCTAGCTGCTGGTATCGGCTTTCATGACCTTTTCCAGGCGGGCGAGGAGCGCAGTTAAGTCAACAAGGTCGCCGTCGTATGCCAAATAATTATGCTGCCAGTCGGGTGCGAATTTATTCTTAAACTGTTCTAGGCCGGCGGCCGAAAAGCGGTTATTGCCAAGCGTGCGGGCCAGTTTTGTTAGGTTGTTATCCATTTGCGCTAGCGGCACAAATCCAAGGTCGAATGCTGTGTAAGCGCCATCTTCATGGATCTGGAATAGTACATGCGCCAGCAGCGCCGGCATGGCGCCGTCAATACCGGGCATAAACCGGATAAGGTCGATGGTGGTTTGGCGCAGGCCATTGAACACCGGTACCTGGTTGGAGAAGGCTACCAGCTCGCCATCGTTTCCGCGCAGCAGGTGAAGAGTGCATTGCTGTAAGTAAGCCTCGTTGTAATAACCCATGGCAAAACCCTGCTCACTTCGCCCGCCATGCGCCAGCCACGCCTCCGAAACAGTGCCCAGTTCCGCCAGCAGCTTAGCGCTATGCGGCGGGGAAACGCGGCTATAGTGCATCCCTTTTTTGGCGGCACGGTTCAGCTGCCAGCGCCACCATTTTTCATGTGCGGTTTTGTCCTTAAACCTGGCAACATCAATCACCGCGCTAGAGCCCATTTGCAGCGTGCTCAGCCCAGCGTGTTCATATAGCTGCCGTGAAGTATTGCCAACCATAAGGAAGCAGGCGGTCCAGCCATGTTCGCGGCAAAACGCAATAAACGAGTCGAGCAATTGCCCGCGCATGCTCAAGCCGCAGATAGGGTCGGCCAGGGCGAATACCGTTGCCCCCACTTTTTTATAGGCGATGAACCCGTCGCCAGGGCCAGCAGTAAAATACGATTTACCGCCAGGCCACAGCTTAAAATAATCTTCACTGGACAAGCTATAGCGCTCCAGCAGCTGCCGCACCCGGGCGGGCGTTAAGGATTGCGCCCGCGAGGCACTGCCGGCGGGCCGGAACAAACTGTAAATAGTAAGCACGGCTAGGCTCAACCCCAAGCCGGCACTTACGTAGCGGATATGCGTAACGCGGTACCGCAGCCGATCGGCTTGACGGCGTCCCATGCCATGATAATGTACCCTTGTTGTAAACACATGCCGCACGTCATCTGCAAAGGCTGCCCGGTGGCCGGTGCTGCCAGCAAGCGCAATTAACAGAGCAATGGCCACAGAGATACCACCAAATGTCAGGGCCAGGCTTTTCAAACGCCCCAGCAGCGGCGGCGCTCCAGTGTTGCGGTTAAACATCGGCCAGCCAACCCACAAAATAACCGCCAGCAGTTCGCCAAACAGCAGCAAGTAGGCGTTTGGTGTTATGAGCGAGTACTTCACAATTTCACCCGCCAGCGCCACGGCAACCAGGGCTGCTGCCCGCCGTTGGCCCTTATATATGTATCTCGACAAATAAAGCAGCACTACGCCCACGATAACGCTGTGCTGCGCCAGCCACCCGGGCTCCACCCGCAAAATCGCACCAGGTATGACACCATAGGAGCGGACATGGAACGCCAGCATAACTTCAACCAGCCCGGCAATAAACACCATGCTGGCAAACAGCAGGCGGATAACCGGTGCGTGCGGCCGCCACGTATGGGGCAGGTGCCGCTGCAACACAAACGCTACCCAGCTTACGGCAGCAACCTGGTACAGGTATTGGATGGAAATAAGCTGGCTGTGCGTCAGCAGCGTGCTGGCCGCCAGCGCCCCTACCGCCAGTTGTGCAACGCAGAACAGCTGGCTTACAAACCGTTTGTTGCGGTAGGCGTCAATGCCAGTTGCGGCGGCCAGCGCCACAACGCTCAGTACTGATTCAATATCGTGCACGTGATGGCTCAGCCCCGCCCAGGAACTGCACGCCTGTGCGCAGCCATCAACAAAAATAGCGTCAAGGCCGGTGAGCACACCAACAGCGGCCAGCGTCCACAACAAGGCTGGGCGTGCGCGCAGGGAACGGGCGCGCCACAGTGCCAGCAGCAGAATAATTGCGCCAATGCCGTCGCCCAGCCGCAGCAGCCAGCCGTAAGGTTGGGCGGTGGTTTCGTAATCGCTAATAAGGCTGAGGCTGCCAATGTGCGTATGGTGCAGCCAGGGCGCATACAGCCACGTGCATGACGCCAACAATAACGCTGGCAGCCAGCAGGCGTCGAACACAGCCAGGAGTACGCGCTTCATGCTGCCATTATACTGCCGGCGCTGCCCAGGCCCGGCCGAAAATGTGGCGCCACACCATATTTGCTACACTGGATACATGTCTGAACTTATTGTAGACCTGCATATCCATTCGCACTACAGCCGTGCCACCAGTAAAAATGCCAACCTTGAGGGTTTGTACCGCTGGGGCAAAATGAAGGGTATTACTGTTATCGGCACCGGCGATTTCACGCATCCGGGCTGGTTCAGTGAACTGCGCGAAAAGCTCGAACCCACAGAAGGCGGCCTGTTCCGCTTGCGCGAAGATATTGCCGCCGAAATAGACAAATCATTGCCGCCCGATGTCCGCCGCCAGCTTATCCGCTTTGTCCCAAGCGTAGAGATCGCTTGCATTTACAAAAAAGGTGAGCGTGTGCGCAAGTTGCACCAGCTTATTATTCTGCCAACATTCGAAGCCGTAAGTGAACTGAACGCCCGCTTGGAACGCATTGGCAACCTAAAGGCCGACGGCCGGCCAATCTTAGGCCTGGACAGTAAAGAGCTACTGCGCCACATGCTGGAGACCGAGCCGCGCGGCCTGTACATTCCGGCACACATCTGGACGCCGTGGTTTGGGATGTTCGGCAGCAAGTCTGGATTTGACTCAATCGAAGAAGCATACGAGGAGCTGGCGCCCGAAGTGCGTGCCATTGAAACCGGGCTGTCCAGCGACCCGAATATGAACTGGCGCGTGCCTAATTTGGACGGGCGAACCATCATCAGCAATTCGGATGCGCACTCGCCGCAAAAGCTGGGACGCGAAGCTACAGTTGTGGAGGCAGAGTTAAGTTACGATGACGTCACTAACGCCATTAAAACTAACGACAAACGCCTGGTCGGCACTATCGAATTCTTCCCGGAAGAGGGGAAATACCATTCCGACGGCCACCGGGCCTGCAACATCCGCTTTACGCCGGAAGAAACCAGGAGGCATAACAATTTGTGCCCGGTGTGCGGTAAGCCACTGGTTGTTGGTGTGCAAAACCGGCTGGAAAGCCTGGCGAACCGCGCCGAAGATTACCGGCCAGAAAACGCTAAACGCGTTGAGTATATAATTCCGCTTGCCGAAATTATTGCTGAACTACGTAACACCAAAAGCGTTTCGGGCAAAGGCGTGGTTGGGCAATACCACGAAGTTATCGAACGTTTGGGCAATGAATTTTCCATACTACGAACCGTGCCGCTTGAAGCAATTGAAGCCGCCGGGTTCCCCTTGCTCAAAATTGCCATTGAGCGCCTGCGCGCTGGCACCGTGGTGCGCGACCCAGGCTACGACGGTGTATTCGGCACCATAAAAGTATTTAAGGATTTGGCTGAGCGCCAAGACGTGGTGGCGCAGCTGTCGCTGTTGTAAACATGCTGGAACAACTCAACCAAGACCAGCGCCAAGCTGTAACTGCCGCCGACGGCCCGCTGCTTATTGTGGCTGGCCCAGGCACTGGCAAAACGAAAACGCTCACTGCACGCATAGCGTTCCTTATTGCTGAGGGCCGCGCCCGCCCCCAGGAAATTCTGGCGCTTACATTTACCAAAAAGGCGGCTGAAGACATGCGCCGCCGCGTGGCCATGATCCTGCAAGAAAAAGAATTCAAAGGCAAGCACAAGGCTACTGCTTTGCCGCATATCTCAACATTCCACGCCCTGTGCAACGAGCTGCTTGCCAGCGAACTTATTTTTGCCAGCGAGGCGCAGCGGCTGGCGCTTATCAAACAGCTGCCCAAGCCTGCGCAATTCAAAGGCATGAGCAGCCGCGAGCTGGGCCTGCTTATTTCACGCGCCAAAAATATGGCCGAAGACGATTCCGGCCTGCAAAAATTAGTGCAGCACTACGACGCTGGCATGCAGGAGCTTGGCCTTATGGATTACGACGACTTGCTGGTGCGCACCCGCCACCTGCTGCAAACAGATGAGGCGCTGCGTATGGCCGTGCAAAACCGTTTCAGCCACATTTTAGTAGATGAGTTCCAGGACACGAACCAGCTGCAATATGAGCTGCTGCATTTGCTGCGCGGCAACGAAAACCTATTTGTTATTGGCGACCCTTTGCAATCTATTTACGGCTTCCGTGGCGCCAGTGGCAGTATTTTTGAGCAGTTCCGCGTTGATTTTCCACATGCCGAAGCCGTGGCGCTGGGTGTGAACTACCGCTCGGCCCCCGAAATTGTGAATGTCAGCAATGCGCTGTTTACTGGCGCGCCCAAACTGCAGCCCTACGCCAGCCGCTCCGGACAGGCGCGCGCCGTGCGGGTGTTGAATGAATATTCTGAAGCAGCGTGGGTGCTGAACGAAATTCAGCGCCACATTGGCGGCGGTGACATGTTGCGCGCTGTAAGCGACGACGACGCCAGCCTGCACCGCACCTTGCAGGATTTTGCCATTATTTACCGCAGCCGGGTAGCGGCAATTGCCATGCAAAAAGCAGTGGCCGAATCCGGGCTGCCGTACCAGGTTGTGGGCGATGGGTCGCCGTATGAGCAGCCGCAGGTGCAGGCAATTATCGCTTTGCTGCGCGGCGCCGCAAGTAACGAAACGCCGCAGCTTGAAGGGTTCACTGCCGGCCAGGTCAAAGCAGTGCAGCAGCTTTTGGGCGCTTCTGGCGGCACGCGCCCCGACGCCTTAGCCGGGAAAATAATGGCGCTTCTGGGGTTTGAGCTAACAAGCAGCCTGCAGCAATTCGTTGGCTCGCTGGTGCGGTTCAACACCTTGGAAGAAGCTGCGAAACACTTCGACGCCATTGCTGAAACTCATTTCTACGACCCATCTGCCGAGGCTGTCACCCTGCTAACCATCCACGCCAGCAAAGGCCTGGAATTTCCGTACGTATTTTTAATTGCCGCGGAAGAGGGTGTCTTGCCCCACGAAAAAGCCCAGGCCGATGAAGAGAAGCGTTTGTTTTACGTGGCCGTTACCCGCGCCAAAGACGAGCTTACTATTACTCATGCCAGCAAGCGCGGCGGCCAGCCAACCGTCGTGTCGCGTTTTGTGCAGGAGCTGCCGGCCGAGGTGCTCCCGCGCCACACAGACCCAAACTTCGCCGGCGACCAGCGCCGCGCCCAAAAACGCGCTGCCAAACGCAACCAGCAGAGCCTGTTCTAGTGCCCACGGGCACAAGCAGTTTCCGTGCGCCGTTTTTAGCGCTACAATAAAGTTACTTAAAGGAGTTCGACATGATTGGCGGAGCCGCAGGCATTGTAATTTTAGTGGTGTTATTAATTATTATCGTTAATGGTGTACGCATCATTAACCAGTACGAGCGCGGTGTAATTTTCCGCCTGGGCCGTGTACGCATGGCTGTTAAAGAGCCAGGTTTGCGTTTGCTCATCCCCATCATCGACCAAATGCGTAAAGTTGACATGCGTATTGTGACCCTCCCCGTAGACTCGCAGAAAATCATTACCCGCGACAACGTGTCGATTGACGTAGCGGCCGTGGCCTATTTCCAAATCGCCGACCCAATTAAATCGGTGGTGGAAATTGAAAATGTCGTTGCCGCCACCTACCAGATCGCCCAAACTACGGTGCGTAACGTTGTTGGCCAGAACCCGCTGGACGACGTATTGGGTGCAACCCCAAAAATTAACGAGGCCATTAAGGGCATTCTGGACGGCGCCACTGAAAAATGGGGCGTGTACGTAAGCGCGGTTGAGCTGAAGGACATCCAGCTGCCCGACAGCATGCAGCGCGCCATGGCCAAACAAGCCGAGGCCGAGCGCGAAAAGCGCGCCAAGATTATCGCCGCCGAAGGTGAACAGCTAAGCGCCGCTAAGCTGGGTGAAGCCGCCGACATCATTAATGCCCACCCCATCGCCCTACAGCTGCGTAACCTGCAAACCCTTACCGAAATCGCCACCGAAAAGAACAGCACTATTATATTCCCGGCCCAATTCATGGACACCGTGCAAGCTGTAAAAAGCTTCATGTCACAAGAGAAATAGCCGCCATTCATGGCTAAAGACGAATTTACCAAACTGCCCAGCCCGTATTACCGGGTGACGACGCGCGCCATTATCTTGGACGACCGCATGCGCCTGCTGATTATCGAAAACGACGACGGTACCTACGAACTGCCCGGCGGTGGCTGGGAGCACAAAGAATCGTTTGAAGCCTGCATAAAGCGCGAGGTAAAAGAAGAGCTGGGCGTGGATGTGCTGTTTGTGGGTGACATCTGGTTCCAGTACCGCGGCAAGCGGAAGGGGCGGCCGTGGTTCTTGCGGCTGTGCACGCCAGTGCTGGTAAAATCCAACGATTTTAAGCTGGGCAAGGGCATGAAGGCGGTACATTTCGTGAACCGCCAGACGCTCATAAACACCAAACTTGCCGACGACGAAGAACCCTTCAAAGAGCATATCGATAAAATCTGGACGCCACAGGTTGAAAAAAAAGGGGAAAACAGGTAGTATAACGGGGTAGTATTTGCGGTTGAGGCGTATCTTTCGTGGATACCCGCGCTTTGCAAATACTCATGCGCCCCGGCGTAAGTGTACTCTCCGGCTCTTTAGCTCAGTTGGTAGAGCAGCGGCCTGAAGAGCCGCGTGTCCCCAGTTCGAGTCTGGGAGGAGCCACCAAAATTGCACAACAGATGTAAAAATCCCCAGATGTATTTCCGGGGATTTTTATTTCGCGGTGCCTCCGCTCCAACCGGGAGCGCAATAAGGTATGATATGACCATGAAACAAGCAATTTCTAACGAAGACATGCTGGCACGCATCGAAAAAATTGAAGAGCGGAACAAGCGCGTCGAAGTAGACAAAAAGTGGGAGGGAAGCTGGACGCGTAAACTCGTTATTATGTTCCTGACGTATATCGTCGTGGTCACCTATCTTTTTGTTATTGGCAACGACAGCCCGTGGATAAATGCCATAGTGCCGCCTTTCGGCTTTTTGCTATCAACGTTAGCGGTTGGAAGGCTGCGTGTTTGGTGGCAATCCCGTTTGCTAAGGTAATATAAGTTATGGGAAGAAAGTAAGGGCTCGTAACACTATGAAGCAGATTTTTATTTTGGGCGCCAGCAGCGTATACGGCGTGGGCGCCGAGCGTGCCGGCTGGGGCGATTTAGTGAAAGCGTATGTGAATAGCAAGATTTACTCTCCTGACGGCCCGGGCGAAACCTGCGAAGTGTTTAACTTTGCCAAGGCTGGCTCAACCGTTGAGTTCGTTACGGACACGCTCCCGTGGATATGTCAGAACTACCAGCGCGGGCCGGAACTCACCATACTGATATCGGTAGGCGGCAACGACGCAAAGGCGCAAAACACGCCCGACAATTATGTATGTACGCCCGAAGCGTTCCGCGAAAAAATTACTACCCTTTGTTCGGTTCTGAAAGTGCACAGCAAACACGTAATTTTTGTAAGCAACGGCTACGTAGACGAAACCAAAGTCAGCCCCAAGCCAAGCCCGTTCAATGACGGCAACACTTCTTACTTTACTAACGAGCGGCGCGCCCAATTTAACGCTATTACACAGGAAGTTTGCCAGTCTATGGGCTTTGATTTTGTAGCCGTTGATTGCGATAAAGACACCTGGATCCGTACATACCTCTATAAAGATGGGCTTCACCCGAACCAGGCCGGGTATGAACTAGTGTTTGAAGCCCTGAAACCAGCGCTCGATAAAACGCTCTGAAAATCTAACGGCGCTATGGAAATTGCTTCGCAAGTAGCCATATGTTTAAATATGGGCAATGTGGCTGTCCCATTGCACCCATGCGCTGCTCATTCGGCGAACGACATGGACGGACATTAGCGCCACTGATGAATGGGTACGTCTGCATGCGCACAGGACATCGTCGAACTTGTGCAGGTGACGGGCTCTCATCAATTAACAAAGGGACACTATGCAACACCAAGGCAAAAGTACCCAAGACCAACAGGGCTGGAGCTACGAGAACAGTATGAAAAACTGGCGCTCGTGGGGCTCTTGGTTTAGCTGGGGTAGCCCAGTTGGTCTTGGCCTGTTCTTTGTTTCCATCGCGTTTACGCTGTGGATACTGAGCCAGGCCTTCGGCTGGAACTAACCTTCCCGGCCGCGAACAGCACCGCATTCGCGCGGTGCTGTTTTTATGTTTCATATTTGTAGCTGGCTTTTCTTTTTATGCAATAACATGTTATAAATACGTAAAAGGCTAAACGGAGAACTGGTATGAGGCTGGGTCGTAAAATTGTTCTGGGTTTATTTATAGTGCTGACAACAGCCGGCAGCATGGCGCCGGCAGCATTTGCGCACGAAGGCGAAGATGCAGATGCCGAGCACGCCGCCCAAGACTTGGCCGGTACCTCTGTTAGTGAGATTGAGCGCAAAACAAATGAAGCAAAAAAGCGCGAAGTGCAGGCAACGGGCGTTGAACCGGGCGCTGCCAGGCCCGCAAAAGTAGGCGACAAAGCAGCGACATTTAAAGCGGCTGCCGCCGCCGACCCCGCGGTCGCCGGAGCATGGAGCGCGGTGTATGGCACCGAAGTTGTGCCAGTGTTCCAGGCCATACTGCCGAACGGCAAAGTGCTGATGTGGGACTCAGTGGGCGACAACGCCGCTGAAACATATCCAGACCACACATTTACGCGGGCCATGGTGTGGAACCCGGCAGACAACACGTTTAAGCGCGTGGATGTGCAAGGCTCCAACATTTTTTGTGCCGGTTTTGCGCATTTGCCCAATGGCAACATTCTAGTAGCTGGCGGCAACGCCAACGCCCAGCTGGCGGGCACAGTGCAAACGCACATCTTTAACTGGCAGAACGAAACCTGGGCGCGCGGCGCTGACATGAAATCCGGGCGCTGGTACCCATCAGTAACCACCATGGCGAACGGCGAGCAATCTATTGTTGGAGGCGGCCCAGCTGCAGCCGAGGTGTACCAAACAAATGGCGCCATCCGCACGCTCACCAGTTTTACGAATGCGCTGTACGGCGGCCGCGCGTACCCATTTATGATTTCGCGCCCGGACACGCAGCTGGCGCTGATTGGGCCATACACCACTATGTATACGCTAAACACTGCGGGCATTGGCGCAATTACCGGTACGTCCACGCGTGACGCTATCCACCGTGATTACGGCAGCTTTGCATCCTACGATGTTGGCAAATACCTGGTGGTTGGCGGCGGCAAGGTAACAGAGGGCGGGGCAGCAAACATGCCTACCCGCACCGCTGAAATTGTGGATAGCAACGCAGGGCTGACGCCACGTGTTACTGCAACTGGCTCGCTGTCTGTTGGCCGCCGTCAAACCAATGCAACTGTTTTGGCAGATGGCTCGGTAGTGGTGACTGGCGGGGAAACAAGCGCGGCGACGTCATCTCTGGTAGACCTCAACCACGCCATTACGGCAGCCGAACGCTGGGACCCGGCCACCGGCCAGTGGACAGTGCTAGCCAGCGCCAGCCGTATCCGCCAGTACCACTCTACTGCCGCGCTGTTGCCGGACGGCCGCCTTATTACTGGCGGTGGCGGCATTTGCGGCGACTGCATGACGGCCGGCTACATCGAAAAAAATATTGAGTACTTTACGCCGCTGTATTTGTATAAAAAAGACGGCAGCGGCCAGTTGGCCAGCCGCCCGGAGATTGCAACTGCACCGGCTACAGTGGGCATAAATACAGCGTTTGCAGTTAACTCGCCGCAAGCCGCCAGCATTAAAAAGGTGGCTTTAGTAGCCCTGGGCGACGTGACGCATGGCGTAGACCAAGGCCAGCGGTACATTCCCCTGAAGTTTTCAGTTGCCGGCACGACTATTACCGCAACCGGCCCGGGCACGGGCGGCATTGCGCCTCCTGGCTACTACATGTTGTTTGTGGTTGACGGTGCCGGTGTGCCGTCGGTTGCCAAAATAGTGCAGGTAGCCAAAAGCCCAAACCCGCTCATGAGTCAGGTGAAGAACACCGGCGCAGCGCGCTGCATTGATATCCCCGGCTCCAACCTTGCCAACAAAACATATGCCCAAACATACGCCTGCAACGGCACCCGCGCCCAAGCCCTCACCCGAATGCCCAACGACAACACCTTGCGTGTGCTGGGGAACTGCCTGGACGTGCCCGCCCAGAAATTTGTTGCCGGCCAGAAGATTTGGGAATACGCCTGCAATGGTACCATCGCCCAAACCTGGCAATTTGGCACAGACGCCACCATCCGCCCAGCTGCCAAGCCAACGCTGTGCCTGGCGGCGCAGTCCACTACCGCTAACGCCGGTATTGCGCTGGCCGCCTGCAATGGCAGCGCCGCCCAAAAATGGGCCTGGTAGTGTGCTAAAACCCTCAGTGTACCGGATTTCTCGTAGCGTATACTCAAAGTATGGCCAAAAACAAAAAGCTGGTTGCAGGGTACAGGTTATTTTTTGGTGCGCTGGGGGTTAGCGCTGTTGCGACTGAAATTGTAGTACTCGTGCACCGCGGCACATTTGTGCCCGCCAACTTCTTCAGCTTTTTTACCATTGAAAGCAATATATTTGCCGCGGCAATATTACTGTACGGCGCCTTTTTGCACATGTCTAAACGCCCACGCCCATCCGCAGCATACGATATAGTGCGCGGCGCATCGGTGCTCTACATGGCTGTCACCGGTATTATTTTTGCGCTGCTGCTTTCCGGGCTGGATGCCGGCGTGCTTACCGCAGTCCCCTGGGACAACACAGTGCTGCATTACCTTATGCCAATCGCCGTCTGCGCCGACTGGCTGCTGAACCCTCCGCTAGCAAAAATACGCCTGAAGAAAGCCCTTGTGTGGCTGGTGTATCCGATAGTTTACCTAGCCTACACATTGGTGCGCGGAAATATCGTGGGATGGTACCCATACCCGTTCCTAAATGTTGCTGAAAACAGCTACGCCAGCATTGCGCTGGTTAGCGTGGGTATTGCGGTGGTTGCGGCGACTCTTTCGTGGGTAATTACACGGGTGAAACGCTCAGGAGCGTAAAACTACCAGCGCCCGCCGTATAGCAGCGCGCCCGTAAGAACCGCGCCTTCCATAATAGTGAATGTTATAGCGCTGGCAATAACAGCCTTTTGTTTTTCGCTAAAGCCGTACCACAGCCACAATATGTCGAATACAAGATATAGCAGCCAGCTGGAAATAGATAAGCTGCTGCCGTCATGATGCCCGAACACCGCAATAATCTGCGGAATAGTGCCCAGCGGCTGGATAATGGCCACCGGAATAATAATTTTATTTATGAATTTGCGTTCCGGGCTGACGGCTTTGGAGCGCGGTAAGGGGTGGGCGCGAGGCATAAGCGTATTATGCACCGGCCGCAGCAAGCCGTCTACGCTGAATGTTGGTTTTATAACAATTCTGGTGTAGCAAAGCTAACTGTGCAATAAAACAGCCCGTTCTACACTAAGAGAGCTAACATAACGAAAGGAGTGTTATATGGCAACAACTAACGACAACTCAAACAAACCCGGTCTCGGCTCGGACAAAATGAGCGAGAAGGAGAAGCACGACATCCAGAGTAAGGGTGGCCAGGCTTCTGCTAAAAGCCCGAGCGGCGCAGCTGGTTCAACGGACGCTGCAAAGCGTGGCGGCGAACACAGCCACCGGAATTCCTAATTTTCCCACACCCGCTACGGAGCCTTTCCCGGCTCCGTAGCTTCCCCATTAAGATGAATAACAGAAAGGGTACTTTATGAACTTACTCGTAATCCTGATAGTCGGTGGGCTTGTTGGTTGGATAGCTAGCCAGGTCGCGGGCAGAAGCGAAGGCTTGATCGCCAGCATTTTAATCGGTATCGTGGGGTCATTTATTGGTAGCTTTATATCTACCCTGTTCACTGGTGCTGACCGCGCCTTCCTGGCGTTCTCCTGGATGGGCATTTTCTGGTCCTTTATTGGCGCGTTGGTCTTAGTGATCATTATGAACGCCATCCAGGGCCATTCCTCGGCCAACCACCGTTTATAAACCTAACTGGTTACAATCATGGCTAAGAAGCAAAATACAGATGTATTTACCCGTTTTACTACCACAATTTCTGAAGCAATCGGGCGGCCATGGGTATTTGTAGCGGCCCTGTGCGTCCTTGTTTTATGGGCGATTAGCGGGCCGCTGCTTGGGTTTTCGGATACCTGGCAGCTCATTATTAATACGGGCACTACCATCATCACCTTCCTGATGGTGTTTATTATCCAAAATACGCAAAACCGCGACCAGTTAGCCGTCAATATTAAATTGGTGGCAATAATGAAAAAGCTGCACATAAGCGCCAAAGATTTATTGGCCGCCGAAGATGAAAGCGACGAAGCCCTGGAAAAAGAGCGCAAGCGCATAGAGCGCCCGCAGCAAACAAGAAAGAAGCCTAAGCAGTAGGAGGCAACAATGGCCGAAGACCAAACCACAATGCAAAACCCGCTTAACCAACACCCAAAACCGCCGTTTGACACGCCCATGCAACCCGAGCCGGGCCTGGCCGCAGAAATGACGCCCAAGCCGGACCACGGCGAAGACAGTTACAAAGGCACTGGCCGGCTGAAGGGGCGCAAGGCGCTAGTGACCGGCGGCGACTCCGGTATTGGCCGCGCCACCGCAATTGCTTTTGCACGCGAAGGCGCCGACGTGGTTATTACCTATTTGCCGCAAGAAGAGCGCGACGCCAGCGAAGTTATGGAAGTGCTGAAGGCAACCGGCCAAAAAGTTGCCGCATTCCCGGGCGATTTAGCCGATGAAGACTTCTGCAAGCAGCTAGTAGAAAAGACAGTTGCCGAACTTGGCGGCCTGGATATCTTGGCGAACATCGCCGGCAAGCAGATTACCTGCGACTCCATTGCCGAGCTCACCACCGAGCAGCTGGAGCAAACATTCACCGTAAATGTGTACGCCATGTTCTGGTTGTGCAAATACGCGCTGCCGCATTTGCCAGAGGGCGCCAGCATTATCAACACCTCTTCCATCCAGGCCTACCAACCGTCGCCAACGCTGCTGGATTACGCGCCTACCAAAGCGGCAATCAAGGCATTTACAGAGGCATTCGCCAAGCAGGTGGCCGAGAAGGGTATTCGCGTGAATGCTGTTGCGCCAGGCCCCATCTGGACCCCGTTACAACCAAGCCAAGGCCAGCCGCCTGAAAAGCTGCACGAATTTGGCGGCAATGTGCCCATGAAGCGCCCCGGCCAGCCAGTGGAAGTGGCGCCAGCGTATGTGTTCTTTGCGTCGCAGGAATCCAGTTATATTACTGGTGAACTGCTGGGAGTTACTGGCGGGAACCACTTAGCGTAACAGCTGTGGAATAATTGATATGATTACGCGCCGCGTGGGCGGCCGCATGTGTTGGCTGGACGAGTTGTTTTTTGCCTGCTGCCTCTTGAAAAAACAACTCCCCTGGGGTAAACTAGAGAACGTTATACACATGCGGGTCTAGCTCAGTTGTTTAGAGCGCGTCCTTGCCAAGGACGAGGCCAGGGGTTAGAGTCCCCTGACCCGCACCATAAAAGCTTACGCTTAGAACTCTCGAAAGAGAGTTCTTTTCTTTTGTTATAGTAAGCGTATGAGAATCCTATTTTTCGGAGACAGCATCGCGCAAGGTTTTTGGAGCGTCGACGGAGGTTGGGTAGAAAAAATCCGTAAACACTATGATGGTATCTCCATGCAAGATCTGGATAATAATATACAGCCAGAAATCTTTAACCTAGGCATATCCGGGGATACGACGCGTAATCTCCTAAAGCGTATCGAAGGGGAAGTGTTGGCCCGAAAGTGGAAAGAAGATCCTCTGATAGTGGCTATTGCAATAGGCACCAATGATGATCTATTCGAAAGCGACGAGCAGTGGGTCAAGCCCGAAGAGTTCCGTGCTAATCTGGAAAAAATACTGTCTATGGTAGCCCCGATTGCGACGGCAGTCATGTTTGTCGGTAATCCGGCATGTGATGAGGCTAAAACTAGTCCGGTGTCCTGGGGTGATTTTACATACACAAACCGGGAACTTGAACGGTCAGAGAAAACAATAGCCGAGCTGGCTGGCTCTCGCAGATTATCGTTTGTCCCTATATTTGATGGGTTTAAGGCTAGGTTAGACGCTGGTGAAGACTTACTGATAGACGGCTTACACCCTAATGACGCAGGACACAGATATATAGCTGACTGCGTACTGTCTGAACTCGACTTGCTTATTGATAAGGTCGCTTCTAAAAAGTAAGTAAGCCAGGATTGAGGTTGAATACGTTTGCCAGCTCTTTTTTTGGGTAGTTTGGTGTTCGAATAATTGGTCAATTCGCCTGTTGTACCTAAGTTGGCACCCTCTTCGTTGTATTTTAATCAATATTCCGTATCTGTTACATACTCCTATTTTTACTTGGTCTTGCCAACTGTCTTGACGAGTTATTAAGTGTTTGATAGATTAATGACTGAAGAAGATCAAGTGAAACTGCACATTAATTATGTAGCCAATCAAGTTCGATAGTTCGAGAAGTTATTTAGTTCGTAGGCTACGTCAGTGGGTGCAAGTCTTCGGTCGGTACTAAAAGAGACACAGCAATGTGTCTCTTTTTATTTCTCAAAAAATAACCTACAAGTGTTCGATTTGACGCATTCGTTCACCCACCCTAAAAGATGTTCGAAACAAAATGCGTCAAGCGCACCAAATACGACTTTCCGAAAGGAAGGTTTTTTTGTTGAGGTAACACGGCATTCGACAACAGGTTTGTTCCGATATTTTCGGACACACTTCGAACGCAGTCGATCAAGAAACTAGAGGGGATCGCCTTTATCGTCAAAGTTAGTTTTGTAGCCCATCTTATGCGCGGCAAGCACCATGAGCTTACGGTCGCCTTCGGAGGTTCGGCCGGCGCCACCGAGCGAACATAGCACATTGCCTTCATCGTCTTTGACCTGAATACCTCCGTCCCAGGGGGTAAATTGCGGAATAGTCTGAGCCATTAAAATCATGTCAGCTTCGCTCCACGTGCCATCTTTGATGCGGTCAGCGTGCTTTTTGGTATCGGCATTGTAGAGTAATACGGTAAACGCCTTGTGAATAGCAAAAGTTGCACTCGTAGCCTTAACAGTATCCATGCAACGGAAAGCAGTAGGCACGCCCATCACACCTTGATCGGCTTTCATGCAGCAGATAGCCATTGGCTGCGGGCCTTTGCTGTCGGAGGGGGTTGTTCGGGCTAGCTCAACAGCGCAATCTACGAGTTTAGCAGCATCTTCGTCAGTAAATAGCCTGTTCATACATTCAAGTATAATGGTTTGCGTGACATTCAACATTAATTCGTAGAATTCTCGGAAGTGGGTTCCACTCTCTTGTTATAATTTCCCCCTAATGTCGCCACTGCTAAATGCTATAATCTAGCAAGTTTATAGAGGTAATTGCTTATGAAATTTCAAGGTGGCATATCTGAGCTTGGGCCAGTTGGTGACGCCAATGATGCCCACCAAGCAGTAGGGCGCTGGTGGGCATCGACCGTATGGCTGCCGCTATATGGCCAGGAAGGTGCCCCTGATAGTGCGAATAAGTTTGTACGGCGGATTTCTTACGAAAAAGCGCAAAGTATTCGCCCAGTGGTAGAGCGTACTATTGGCGGCTTTGCTTTGGCGGTAGAATATTTATCCAGGACTACCGACGCCAGGATCATAAAGATGGATTATTATAAGCCTGGCATCTCGCCACCCCAATTACTGCTGGATGCTGCCGATATGGCTGGCATGCCAGTTCACCCGGATACGACATTTCCGCCCAAGGCAATTACTGTGATCCGCAACGACATAGTTGTAGCCAACCAGCGTGACTACGAAAATTTACAGCAAGTATGGCCGCAGCAGTAGCTACGCCAGGTTCGGGTTCTTTTCTTTGTAAGGTAAGCCTGCTACAGTAAAAAATTGTTGATTTTGAAAGGTGAGACTATGGGCGAGTTTTTTACACCAAAACGGATAGTTGCCGCTACCTTAGCTATGAGCTTGGGGCTAGTTGGCTGCGCCAGTAATGATAAGGACATAAACCATTACATACACAACATACCGTCGCCGCATAGCCAAAACGGTAGTATTCCCGAGGGCAAAGTCTTGCCGCCAGACGCTGCGCCAGAGTTCTATGACGGTGCGGTCGAATATCAAGCACCTCCAGAAGTTGCCGCCAATACCGGGCTTCTTGCAGTTACGGCTTTTTGCGGCAATCCCATTGACAAACGCGATCCGCAAAACCTTTATGCCGTAATGAGTGTGAGAGAACAGGACGGCGATCTCGGGGAGGTGACGACTGGCATGGCAGCTGCAGCGGTGTGCCTGGACGGCACTATAAATGCGGCTGACAGGCCGGCACTCTAAGTTTGGAGCCTAATTGGGCAAATACCTGGGGTGTAGCTCCCCGCGCTGTACGCGGATATAATCTAGTGCTCAAGTTCCTGAAGGACAAAACCGAGCAGCTTAATATCGTCCACGCCTGGTTCGTCAGGTGCTGTCAGGCTTACGTGCATAAACCGTGCAAAGTCGCCAGCCGGCCCCTCCATTTGTAACCAGTGGGTCTTTCCACTCAAGAGTTCGGCTGCAATCACATCAGCGTCAGGAGGAAGCCCAGTTATCTCTCCAGAATCATTATCAAGGTCAATACTTAGCGCAGCGGTAATCTCGCCCGCGTCTTTGTGGAATGTTACTGCCTTGGTCAGCCCAATGGACTCATGGATTTTCACGCCGACGCGCTCTGGCCAGATTTCACCCTCAACAATAGTGCATGCATATTTCCACACATCGACCTTATCAATACCTTTTTCTTGGATGGCGTGCGGCAGGGCCTCACCGCTTAGCGCGTAGTCGAACCCTGAAGCTATATCTCCATCTGGCGTACGCGTGCCGTCATTACCTGGGTCGAGTGACGGGTCGAGCGGCCCATGGTTTACGGTTCCGCGGGTAGCTATGTTGCCAAAGCCAACGTACAACGCGTCGTAAAGGGAAGGTGGGTTTGCCTGTTCGGGTGAAGTCATAACACCTACCATACCATATTATGCCTCTGCCGAAGTATTCCGTTGAGCGACCCCAGCCAACAATAACTGCTACAATACAACCTTATGGACATCCAAAAGCTATATTCCCAAATCCGTGGCGACGAACAAACCGACGCCAAATTCCTGCATTTAACCTCAAACGAACCGTATGTTTCTGATACGGCCCGGGCTTTTGCTGGTTCCCGCCTTGCCGACCGCTACTATTTTGGCGGCGGTGACGACGAACTTGTAGATTTTGGCGCCTTCACCTCCCTTGGCTTGCCAGGCATTGCCGGGCTGGTTACCGAAGCTGAAGAAGCTGCAAAAGAAATGCTGGGCGCGGCTGTAGTAAATCTCAGCTGCCTGTCGGGGGTCCATGCCATGATGTGCGCTATTTTATCTACCACCGAGCCGGGCGACACAGTAATGACGGTTCACCACGACCACGGCGGCCACTTTGCTACCAAAGGCATTGTTGACCGCATTGGCCGCAAGCATGTGTTTACCCCGGCGTACGATTACGACGCTCTAAAATTTGACGCTAATGCTATCGCCCAAACATTCAAAGAAATGAACTGCAAGGCGCTTTACCTGGACGTGTCATATTATCTCAATCCGCATAACCTGCGCGAGGTACGCGACGCATTAGGCGATGAAGCCATCATTATTTACGACGCCAGCCACACAATGGGCTTAATTATGGGCCAGCAATTCCAGGCGCCGTTTAAAGAGGGCGCAGATGTTATTTGCGCGAACACCCACAAGACACTTCCTGGGCCGCAGAAAGGCATGATCGCCTTCCGTGATGCGGAGCTGGGCAAGAAAGCCAACGCCATTATTGACGGCTGCCTGTACTCCAGCCCGCACACGGCTTCTATGATTGCGCTGGCTACGACAATCCTTGAGATGAAAGAGTTCGGCCAGGAATTTGCCAAGCAAATAATTGCCAACTCGAATGCCTTGGGGGACGCCTTGAGCGAACTGGGATACGACATCCGCAAGGCGAACACCGGGCGCTGGTCAGAAAACCACCAAGTACACCTCATGACCCATAAGATTGGCAAACACAACGAGCTATGGCGTAAACTTTACCGCAACAATATCAATGTTAACTTCGATAGCCCGGACGTGTTCGAACAAGGTTTTTTCATACGGCTAGGCACGCAAGAAATAACGCGCCGTGGCATGAAAGAAGCAGAGATGCAACAAATTGCCAGCTATTTACAGCGCGGGCTGGGCGGCGATGAATTCGCAGATGAAGTAACGGCATTCGTTAATAAGTACACCACGGCACATTACTCGTTCGACGAACACTAAAAGCAGATAATGGATGAGTTAGGTATTATTAGAGCATGCAAATATCAATTACCGAATTACGCGAAAAAGTCCTGAACACATTCAAACAAAAAGGTTTCAATGAAACCGATGCTGGCCACATGGCAGACGTGCTGCTGTGGGCGGACATGTCCGGTGTTAAGCCAATGGGCATAGCTAAAATGATTGGCAGCGAGCCAGTACAGGATGAAAAAGCTACCGCGCCTGTTGAGGTTGTTCGCGATACCAAACTTTCCCAGCTCATCAACGCCCACGGTGCGCCGGCGCCGCTTGTTTGCCAGCAAGCTACCGACGTAGCTATCCAAAAGGCCAAAGAGCATGGCTTCGGTACGGTTGGCGTAAATAATACGCATTGCAGTAGCGCGGCCCTGGCTTATTATGTCGACCGGATCGCTCAAGAAAACTTGATTGGCATAATGATGTCGCGCGCCGGCGGCTCGGTTGCGCCATTTGGCAGCGCTGACCCGCTATTTGGCACCGACCCCATGGCTTTCGGCTTCCCAACAACTGGCGAGCCTATTTTGTTCGACATGGCCACGTCGCCGGTAACCTGGACAGGTTTGTTGCTTGCGAAAGCCCGCGGCGAGCAACTGCCGGAAAACATTGCTATCGACGGCGAGGGCAACCCCACTACAAATCCAACTAAAGCGCTGGAAGGCGCCATGTTCCCCTTTGACCACGGGTATAAAGGCGCGGGGTTGGGTATGGTCGTTGAAATCCTGGCCGGCCCGCTGGTTGCTTCGGCCTACTGTGACTTCAAGAACGCTGAAACGTACGGCAATGTCATACTGGCTATCGACCCAGAGCTTTTTGTCGACGTCGCTGAATTCAAGGCTAACTGCTCCGACATGATCACCATTATCAAAAATTCACGTAAGCAAAAGGGTGTAAGTGAAATTAGGTTGCCTGGCGAGCGGGCACGGGCCGCTTACACAGAAGTGCAAAAAACGGGAATGGTCGACGTCGACGAACTAGTGCTTAAGGAACTTGGTTATATTGCCTAGAAGCTAGAAATACGCTATTTACTGCGGTACGTCGCTCGGCGGATACCCGGAGATCCGCAGCCGGCGGGCTATCTGCTTGCGGTAAATCAGGAAGATAACTGCTGCCCCGCACACAAGGAAGTAAATCGGGAACAATATGTCTGCCCGAGCTTCCCAAATGGCAAAAATAGCCAGCAGCGACGCCAAACTCTCTATACCAAAGAAGACCGGATCTTCGCTTTTTGGCTGGTGCCATGTTTTTACGAAGGTGGGGATGTAGCCAATAAGGTCGGCGAGTATGCCAAACAGTATCGCCAGCAGCCCGTTACCGGTGACCGCGTAGGCAACTAACGCCCCCATGCCAATAACCAGACAGGATTTATCAAGCCGGGACGCGCCGCCCGTCCCATAAATGAGCGCCATCACCAGCAAATAGCTTGCACGGGCAAAAAATATACCCGCAAATATAATACCCGCAGTGTTGGAAGAGTGCAGCACGCCCAACAGCCCCGCAATGCTTGCCAGCCACACAATAAGCCGCGTGACTTTGTGCGGCTTTGCTTTGCCGGCCAGCATGCTCCGCGTATATGAGATAGGCGACAGCAGTGAAAGGATGAGTGTTCCGAGAATCCAGTAGTCCATGGTATTGCCAATATAGCACGTTTAGCCAACTGCCTAGTGGTAAACTAAGTAAGGAAGTTACCTTAAAGAAAAGGATTTTGAGATGGCTAAATATGTTGATGGTTTTGTACTCGTAGTGCCAAAAGGCAAAGAAGCTGAGTACCAGAAAATGGCGGAAATGGGCCGTGATTCCTGGATGAAACACGGTGCGCTGCAATACTTTGAATGCAAAGGCGACGACCTGAAGCAGCAGGAAATGGGCGATGAAAAATCACGCGCTTTCGCGGAAATGGCTGCCACAAGTGACGATGAAAATGTATGGTTTTCTTTCATAGTTTTCGAATCCAAAGAGCACCGCGACGAAGTAAACAAAAAAGTGATGGAAGAAATGGGCGAAAAAGCCTCAGAATTCCCTGACTTTACAATGCCAGTTGATATGAAGAAGATGGCGTATGGCGGGTTTGAGGTTGTTGTTGAAGGGTAGGATCTTTAGCCTGCTGAAATGCACCTGGTGCCTGTAGCCGTCGTGAATAATTACCAACGCCAACTAGCCATAGCTAAGCGCCTGGCCAAAGAGGCCGGCGACATCATGCTGCAGTACTTTAACTCGGCTGCCTCCAGCCCGACCATGAAAAGCGACCGGACAATAGTCACTAAAGCTGATACCGAGATAAATGACCTAGTTATCGAGCGGCTCAAAATAGAGACCCCAGGTTACAGCGTGTGGGGTGAAGAGCAGAGTTCAATCATTGAGGGCGCACCATACACCTGGGTGTGCGACCCGGTTGACGGCACAATGCCTTTTTCAAAGGGTATACCCGTATCCAGTTTCTCGTTGGCGCTAGTTAATGAAAACGGCGAGAGCGTTGTAGGTGTAATTTACGACCCGTTCCAGGGCCGTTTGTTTGAAGCAGTGAAGGGCGGCGGCGCTTTCTTAAATGGGACGGCCATTAGTGTGTCGCAGAAGTCAGACCTTGACGGTGCTTATATTGATGAAGAATTATGGATTAACAACGAAGAAGGTGTCACGTTTGACACTCCGAAAAACAAATTGAACAAAGCCGGCGCAAAAGTTACTACGCAATGCTCGGCTGTGCTCATGGGCGCCTTCGTGGCAAAGGGTGCCTACGAAGCCATGGTGTTCGGGCAGGGAAAGCCAGAAGATATTGCGGCGCTTGCCGTAATAGTGGCCGAAGCCGGGGGTAAAGTTACCGACCTTTTTGGCGACAGCCAGCGTTACGACACCAACATCAAGGGGGCCATCGTTTCTAACGGCGCAATACACCCGGCCCTGCTAGAAGTTATTAAGCGTATCAATTACGCAAGCAAATATATGGGCTAGGCTTTGCTATGATAGAAAAAGTGAAACCCGACTACGAAATTATCGCCTTCAAAAATGCGGCTGACTGGCGCCGCTGGCTTGACGAACACCACGCCACAATTGACGGCGTGTGGTTGAAGATTTACAAGAAAGCATCAAACGCACCAACTGTTACCTACGCCGAGGCGCTCGACGACGCGTTGTGTTACGGCTGGATTGACGGGCAAAAGAAAAGCTACGACGAAGTGTCATTTCTGCAGAAGTTTACGCCGCGCCGCACAAAAAGCATGTGGTCGAAGCGCAACATTGAATACATTGCCCGTTTAACCGAGCAAAAGCGCATGATGCCAGCGGGCCTAGCCCAGGTAGAGCAAGCACAGCGAGATGGCCGTTGGGCTGCTGCCTATGACAAGCCCAGTGACATGGTTGTGCCTGAGTATTTTTTGGCAGAGCTAAAAGAACATCCGATTGCTGAAAAGTTTTTCGCCACACTTAATAAAGCAAACACGTTTGCAATTGCGTGGCGGCTCCAAACGGCAAAAACCGAGGAAACCCGCAGGCGCCGGATGGATAAGATACTTGCGCTTTTAGATTCAGAAGAAAAGCTGCACTAAACATAAAAAAAGGGGGTGGAATGCCTGTTCGTATAGGAAGTATGAATATTCAGGGCGGCGGCATAGACGGCGCCAGTGACCGCCGCTGGCACGAAGCCATGGAATTTTTACAGGCCCAGGAGTTGGGGGCGCTGATGCTGCAAGAGGCGAGGTGGCCGGAGCGCGACAGCTCCCGGCTAATGCACACCGCCCGTACATTAGGCATGGTGGCCCACGCAACT
>DATIIE010000065.1:0-3580 GCA_035479955.1 Saccharimonadales bacterium (SeqCode) | reverse complement strand
TGGGGTTTGGCGTGAAGGCAACATCTACCCAGTAGTTGGCGTCGCCGAAGGAGCTGGTGGGGAAGGTCCCCGGAGTGGTGCTGTACACGCCGTTAGACCCATCGGCGCCGCCGCTTTTCGGTGCGGAAAGGTACTCGTTGGAAATGCCAGCGTTTAAGAAGTAATCGGTGTTGGAACCGTACCTGCCCTGGGGTGTGGTGTACGAAGCGACATAGGTGGTGCCCGCGGTTACATCAATCGGGGTACTGAACGAAACCTGCTGCCAGCCGCTGGCTGATTCACCGCTGAATGTGACGTTTGCCATTGTTGCCCCGCCCGCCGTCCACAGTGTGCCCGCATGCGTACCGCTGTCGCCGCTGGCTTTGTAAAAGCGGATACCGGTAATTTTGCCATTTACTTTGGGCTTGAACTTAACGCCTAACTCTAGCGGTACGGCGTCGTTGTTCAGGCTTGCGGGTTTGTCGAATGAGTCCCAGATGCTGGTGGTACCCAGGGTGACGCTTGGTTGGGAGCTGTTTGTGGTGTTGCCGGCTGCGTCGTAGGCCTGCACCGCATAGGTGTACTCATTGCCTGGTATCACGGTGTAGTCTTTGTAGCTGGTAGTGGTTGTGCTGCCCAGCACCACACCGTTACGCAGCACTTTGTAGCCGCTGACGCCGATGTTGTCGGTGCTGGCCTGCCAGCTGGCATCTACGGTGTAGGCATTGCTTGCGGACAGCAGTACGCTCCCTGGGGCAGTGGGCGCTGTGGTGTCGGGGGCGGGCGTGCTGCCAGCGTCGGAACTACCGCTGGAGCTGCTCGAACCTGCTGCCTTTGAACCGCCCTTACTAGATACGGCAGGCGTGCTGGCGGCGCTCCCAGTATCTGTATTGCCTTCCTCTGAAGAAGCCACTGCAGCCGCTGCAATAGTAATAGTAACCGTTCGGCTGGTTGTGCGGTTGCCGGCGGCGTCGTAGGCCTCGGCCTTAAGCTGGTGTTCCCCCGCGCTCAGCCGCGAGGTGTCCAGGCGCAGTGAAAATGGCGTGGCATAGGTAACCGCAAAAAATGTGCCGTCTATGTAGTATTCAACTTTGCTTACTGAAACGTTGTCGCGGGCCTGCACCGTAATATCTACTACGCCGCTCAGGCCGCCGCTGGGTGTCAGCCCCTTGGTGTTGATGTGTATGGTTGGGGGCGTGCTATCCGATTTCTGCGCTGTTTGCGCGGGCTTCTCGGTGGTTTTGTGGGGCAGCACAAACCACAGCCCAATCGCGGCCAAACACACAAAAATGCCGGTAATGATTAGAGTTTTTGTCTTGCCCATCCGGTACCCTACCTGTAATAACATAACCAGTATAACACTTGTGGGCACAAAAATTTGCTATCATGGCAGTAATGATTGTGCAGTTTATTTGCAGGGGGAACACTTTTCGCAGCATTTTGGCGGAGACGTATCTGCGTTCGCTGAACATCCCTGGCGTGCAGGTTTATTCCAGCGGTACGGTGGCTAGCCTGGATAAGGCCGGCAATGCGCCTAATTATGAGCGGGTTATAGCGCTGTTAAAACGACACAACATCGCCCAATTCGCCAAACCCACATATGCCGAAGATATCCGGCAGGAGCTAGTGCAAAAGTCCGACATCGTAGTGTTTATGAACAACCGCGCCTACCAGGGCGCAGCCGGCAAGTTTACCTTTCCAAAAGAGACGCTTGTATGGAACGTGTCTGATTTAGGCGAGCTGCCGCACGTCCCTACAACTGAAGAAGAACGCATCGCCGCTATGGAGCGAACATACGCAGAAATAGCGCAAAAGGTGGATGAACTGGTGCGCGCTTACAACCTGCGCCGATAACCTCTGGCGTGCAATTCCCAGGAGGCTCAAACCGCTAAAGATTACTTTGCATAAGCATTGACTTTTTGGCAAGTTTGGTGTATTATGCTGGGTAATTGTTATAGTAACTCCCAGAGGTGGGAAGAAGGTGTACAAGATATGATCAGAAAGTTTCTAGCAGGTTTAAGCGCGCTTTTGGTAACGATGCTGCCTTTGCACGGCGTAGTCTCCGCCGCAACGCTTGTTAACCCAATCGCTAACCCATCAGCAGCAACTGCCAGCGGCGCTAACCCAGCTAACTGGGCATTCAGTAGCTGGACAAGCGCAACTGGCGCAGGTGCTCCAGTAGCAACTCCTGCATATGTTACTAATGACGGCCACGGTGACAGCACCAGCATGAAGGTCACTATGGCTAACTACGACACCACCTACGTTCCTGGTGCAGATGGCGATGGCCTTGGCGGCGCCCTGACCGGCGACGACGGCGACGCTAAGTGGATCTTTGACCCGCTCACCGTTGGCAATGGTGCAAACCAGCTGCAAGCTGGCAAGCAGTACGCCTTCAGTATGTGGTACAAAACCAACCTGATTGGTGCCTTCACTCCTGAAGTAGTTGTTGACTACATGGACGCTGCCGGCAACGAAAGCTTCTACGGCATGTCTAACCCAGAGCCAAGCGCCGACGCTGCAACTACCTGGAACCACTACAACAACACCTTCTACGTTCCGGCAACTGCCGCTAAGGTAACTGTGTTTATGTTCATTGCCCACAACGGCTGGATCCAAACCGACGACTACAGCCTGGACAACTACACCCCCACCGGCTTCAACCAGCCACTGCTGACCCTGACCTTCGACGACGGCCAGGAAGACAACGTTACCAACGCGCTGCCTTTAATCGACCAGTACGGCCTGAAGACCACCCAGTGTTTTGAAACCCAAACACTCATTAACGCACCTACCCAGTTCACCACCAACGTTATGGCATTTGAGAAGGCTGGCCAGGAAATTTGTTCCCACACCATCAGCCACCCAATGCTGACGCAGATCAACCAGACCCAGCTGACCAAAGAACTACAGGATTCCAAGAAGTACCTGGAAGACAACCTGAAGGCAAACGGCGCTACGCAAACTGTTGTATCTGACTTTGCCAGCCCGTACGGCGACTACAACGCTACCGTAAACGCTGCCATCAAGGCCGCCGGTTACGCCAGTCACCGTACCGTTGACGAAGGCTTTAACAGCAAAGACAACTTTGATGCTTACCGCCTGCGCGTGCAGAACATCTTTAACACCACAACTGCCAGCGAAGTAGCTGCCTGGGTCAAGCAGGCCCAAGCCGACAAAACCTGGCTCATCCTGGTGTACCACCGCGTAGCCACCACGCCTGCTGAAGCTGGCCAGTACGACACTGACGTTGCAACCTTCAAAACCCACCTTGACGCAATCAAGGCCAGTGGCATTAAGGTTGAGACTTTCAAGGACGCTTTGGCTGAAACCAAGGCACAAATTGGCGGTGTTGTAACTCCGCCCGCTACCAAAACCGGTGACCTGACGGGTGACGGCAATGTAGACGACGATGACGCAACCATTCTGTTCGCTAACTGGGGCAACAACCCTAAGGCTGGCGATATTGATAAAAACGGTGTCGTAAACGACGACGATGCGACACTCTTATTCGCAAACTGGAGTAAATAATTATGAAGTTTTCTAAAATCACCTCAGTTGTTGCCGGCCTTACGGTTTTGGCAGCAACACTGGCGCCCGT
>DATIIE010000064.1:0-1997 GCA_035479955.1 Saccharimonadales bacterium (SeqCode) | reverse complement strand
CCGTCGCTTATGTTCGTGGGTGATGTGACCGGCAAAACCGAAGAGGCAACCGACTTCTACCTGTCTGTCTTTAAGAATTCTGCCCGCGGCACCATTGCGCGCTATCCGGCGGGCGTGGAACCGGAAAAAGAGGGGACAGTTATGTTCACCGATTTCCAGCTGGAAAACCAGTGGTTTGCTGCCATGGACAGCGCCAGCATGCACGAATTTACGTTCACCGAAGCCATTTCACTGCTGGTGCACTGCGACACGCAGGAAGAGATCGACTACTATTGGGAAAAACTGTCGGCCGTGCCCGAATCCGAGCAGTGCGGCTGGCTGAAAGACAAGTACGGTGTTTCGTGGCAAATCGCACCCAGCAATATGGGCGCCATGATGGAAAAAGCCACGCCCGAGCAAATGGAGCGCTTCACCAAAGCCTTCTTACAAATGAAGAAATTCGACATCGCCAAACTGCAAGACGCATACAACGGCAAGTAACACCTACCACTAGCGTAATTCGTCATTATATGCTATAATACTCCTATTATATAGGTGGTTTTGTGTGAGTATCGAACAAGTGCCCGTTGCGCCCCAAGCCCTGGAAGCCGGCATCCTCGACAGAGTCGAGGACTTTGTTACAGGCAAGCAAATGGCGACGCTCGCCAAACACCTTACGGCCGAGGGCATCACCGGGGAGCTGAACCAACAGCTTACCGAGCGCCAATTCGAAACGCTAGGGGAAAATGTAGTAGCCAGCGGCGTAACAAAGCAGTTTGGCGACAAAACCGGCGAAAAACCATGGACCGCCATGATGGATGTCGTTGACGAGATTACGTTCGCCGCCTCTGAACCGCAACGCGATGGGCCGCCCAAATCGGTCGACGTGACAGCAAGGTTAAGCAGCGGCCAGGCCCGCGACCGGTTTTATGACTTTTACGAGACGCTGCTTTCAGGCGTACATGGCAGCGACAGGCCACGTATACGCACGAGCCCAAGCCGCCCCAAAGAGCTGGACATGACGAACATACTCCATCCGGACGTGTGTACGCCCGGGCGTGTGGCGACAGCACTCTTCCTTCGGGAATTCCGGGACCTCGGCCGCAACAACCGCCTGATTGTGCAGCGTTCCTTAGACCAAATTGAAGCCAGCGGCGTTGTCGCGCACATGCCGCCCGAACTGGTAGCCCGCATGCAAACGCAGCGTGAGCGCCTGGGCGTGATGGCTGGCGGCACGCTGCTTACCAGTGGCCAATTCAGCCTTATTGGCGGCACTGTCCGCCGGTCGCTGGTGCACACCGGCCCGCTCGACATGCAGCGCCCAAAGCGCAACCGTCCAGCAATTGAAGAAGGGTTGTCATTTAAAGCACGCGCTGCCAGCGCAGATGTTGGCTTGCCTGTGTCCGGCACAACTATTGGCCACGAGCTGCAGGGCCAGCTGATTGACCGCATAACCGACGTCTACCGTAAAGAAGACAAAGTTGGCACACTCGAACGTTTGGCGAGCATTATAGGCGGCCTGGGCGTTACCGAGGGTGTCGGCTCAGCCGTAAAAGCCCTGGGCACCGTTTCCACTGCCTTTGGCGCCGCCATGGGCAGCAAAGTTGCCGACATGTACCTGAAGCGCCAGCTTACAAAAGCTAACAGCACCTTGTAAACTCATACAAAACTTGCGCTTTTATAAAAAAGTGAGATTATTTTAGTATGCCCGGAGAGCCAAATAATGGTATACAAGTCAACCTGGATTTGACCAAGCCTATTACTGTTTTCATAGAAAAAGCCGCTAATGCCGCTGGGATAATCTACGAACCCATTCGCATAAAACGAAAGGCAAAAGCTGAGGCCGAAGCGACAATTACAACAATTAAAGCGGAGATGCGATCAGCGAACATACGCCAGCGGGCCATAAAACGCCTAGAGATCGAAGAGATCAAAAAACAGCAAAATATGGAGCAAATACTCACTAAGGCAGTTCCCCAGGTAAAGGCAAATTCAGACCCGTCTAAAATTGACGATGA
>DATIIE010000063.1:0-6066 GCA_035479955.1 Saccharimonadales bacterium (SeqCode) | reverse complement strand
CAACAGGTGCGACGGCAGGCCAACAATGGTGTCGTAGTTGCCCTTGATGTACGCAATTAAGGGTGCAGCCCCGCTTTGGATGCTCCAAGCGCCGGCTTTGTCGGTCCAGTCGTTGGTTTGCAGATAGGCTTCATTCACGCTTTCGTTGTAGGGTTTGAAGTGCACGATTGTTTCATCGGCCTCGGCACGCGCCAGCCCCGTTGCTTTGCACATCAGCACTACAGAGGAAGTAACCAGTACGTCCTGGTCGGCATGGTCTTTCAGCCACTGGCGCGCCTGGGCAATATCCTCTGTTTTAGCTAGTTGTACGCCGCCGAGTGTAACAATGGTGTCGCCACCAATTACCAATGCGTCGGGATATTTTTCGGCCACGGCGCGGGCTTTGCCTAAACCTAATTCCTTGGCTACTTCAGCTGCCGGGCGGTCGTGGTCTAAATATTCATCAAAATCACTTGGCACAACAGTGAATTCCACGCCCATTTGGGCGAGCAGTTCTTTGCGGCGCGGCGATCCGCTGGCCAGAATAATGTGGCGTTGCATACCCATAGCCTATCAGGTATCGCCCGCGCTGTCAGCGCCATCGGTGGGGCGGCGGCGGTATAAAAGCACATCAGACACCGGCACCCGGTGCGCATCGGTCGCATCTTTGTCATGCAGTAATGCCAATAAGTTAGGGATCAAAAATTCCCGGTTGGAAAAACGATGTATTGCCTGCCGGAACTGCGCGTCCTTCATGGGTGGCACATGCGCGGCGCGCCACAAGGCAATTTTTCTGGGGCTTAGGTACAGCCCGGGGTCACGGGGCACAAAGCTCCGCCGCAGCTCATCCAACAGCGACATAGTAATCAGATGCTCGGCTGCGGCGGTTGTCAAAAGGTCGGCGCCGTTGGTGCCGATATCTGCCACCAACCCCTTGGTACGCGCACGGTCGTAGGCAACGCACAAATGCCCAAGCGCGGTAACCGTGTGCGGATGCTGTAGCTCTAGCCAATGGTCCGACTCTGTAACGCGCATCGTGCTGGCAAGTTCTGCCACGCCATTTGGCGGTGCAAACCGCAGGATATCAACGCGTA
Organism: Saccharimonadales bacterium (SeqCode); assembly: GCA_035479955.1. Lineage (GTDB taxonomy): Bacteria > Patescibacteriota > Saccharimonadia > Saccharimonadales > UBA4665 > PMNU01. Next base: position 4,993 of record DATIIE010000063.1, on the reverse strand, counting down.
TGTCATCAACACGGGCAAGCTCGGCATCAGTGTAGGTAGGTTGCTGCTGGCGCTCCTGTAATGCCTCCACGGTGAGTGATCCTGTCCAATTGTGCCGGCCAGAGGGGTTAATCATGGCAACACTGCCCGGCAAAGTTTGGAGGGCGGCGCGGGTTAATTCCAGCACGCCGGAGATGGGCGATATTTCAGGTGGTTTTCTAGGCGGCACGGGCGGATACAGAGTACGAGCGGAATGGCTCTTTATATTGCAGTTCGTTGTACTGGTCTTTGGCCCAGTAGCTAATTTTTTCGGGTGTGGCACGCAGCATTTGCTCGTAGGCTGGCCAATCAACCCACATGTAGTCTTCAACTTCTGCGGGGTTAGGGCGCGGGTCGTGCTTTGTGTAGGCAATGTACACTGGGCAGAATTCGTTCTCGATAATACCGTTATATGGTGGTGTTGTGTACTTATAATGCGGCAAAACCACTGTTAAACCGGTAAGTGAGTCCAACCCCAGCTCAAATTTGGCACGTCGCAAAATAGCGTCCTCAACACTTTCGCCCGGTGCCGGGTGGCCGCACACGCTGTTCGTCCAAACGCCGGGCCATACTTTCTTGGAAAGCGCCCGCTGGGATACCAGGAATTTATTATCCCCTTCATGGAAAATGTAGCACGAAAAACCCAGGTGCCGTGGGGTGTTTGCCGTGTGGCTTTCCAATTTGGGGCCGGTTTCGCCAGTGGGCTGGCCCTGTTCATCAACAAAGATGACTTGTTCCTGTTCGGTTTTTGACATACTTCCACTATACCGAATTTGGGCTGCAATTACGAAGTTTAGGGCTAGCTATTCTTCCAGGCGCGGTTCTACCCGCTCTGCCAGCGCCAGTCCTTCGTCGTTATAGACATTGATAGCTTCCACAAGTGCTGGCAAGCGGCAAATCCCGGCCTGCTCGCAGTCGCGCTGGCCAATTTTATCTAGCTCTGCTGCAAGGGTTGCGCGTATTGCTGCCTCACCGGCGACCAACTCTACTGTGATGTCTGCCATGTCCCCCAGTTCTTGTGCTTTGGGCTGTTTCATGGCCTCGTCTTCACTGGCCACTAGAGCTATGCGGGCCGTTTCAACCATTGCGCTGCTCTGTTCGTCATCTATAAAGATGGCGTTAGCGGCGTTAGGTGCTACAATGTCCCACTTGTCGCCATTTGGGCAAATGGCACAGCGCAGGTCGCAATTAGGTGTTATTGCCATATGGTTACTGCGGCGGCGCTTGCGCTGCCAGCTCCTCGAAACGGCCAAGTTTTTCTTGGTTGCGCTGCCAAATGGTGTCGAACCGGGCATTGCCTTCTCCTGGAAGATAGAGTTGTTCTATACACACATCGTCAGGTCCGGCGGGACTAGTTGGTACCTCGTCAATGTCAAACTCTACGGCTATGGTCCACTGGTCATTGCCCTCGGTGGGAGTGCGCACAGCTCCTTCCGTGCCCAACTGGAACCAATCAGGTTTGGTTTCTGGCAACGGGCCGCCAACAACAGCGTTCAACGTGCGTCCGCCATCACGGCGCGATGTGCCTGGGGCAACGCGCGGCAATGCACCGCTGCGAATACCGTCCCATATGGCACTCATAGCTGCGTCGGGGTCTACTTCACCAAGGGAGCTGCCTTTCAGGGGATGTAAGCCGAGCGTGCCCAAATAGCTGCTATAGGCAGCAAGCACACGTTCCCGCAGCTGGTTGCCGCGTTCGTGTGGCGTAAGCTCACTGGCGCCTGGTAGGTTTTCGCTCATTCGTTTCCTTGCCCTAAATGAAAGAGCGCCCTTTCGGGCGCCCGTTTCGGTGCTACATTTTGATTTCTACGTCGCAGCCGGCTGGCAGGCTCAGGTTCATGAGCGAGTCAATGGTTTTTGGCGTAGGGTCGGTTACGTCGATAAGGCGCTTGTGTACGCGCATTTCAAACTGTTCGCGGCCCTTCTTGTATACGTGCGGGCTTTTGATGACCGTAAAGGTGCTGCGGTCGGTTGGCAGCGGGATTGGGCCGGCAATAGTTGCGCCGGTGCGCAGTGCGGTATCAACGATCTGCTTTGCAGCTTGGTCGATTACTTTGTGGTCGTAGGCCTTCAGGCGGATACGAATACGTTGTTTCTGGTCTTTTTTGACTTCTACCATTTCGGTGAATTCCTTCTATGTGCGATGCCGTAACCTCTGCAGAGCTCTAAGGTGGCTCAGCCGAGTTCTCGGCACAATGTTAGTGATGTGCCTCATTATACTGTTTCGCCCCTGTTTTTTCAAGACATACTGAATTGCTGCGCCGTAACTGCAGGCATAAAAAATACCCCGGTTTTTACGCCGGGGTATTTTGCTTGGTTGTTTAGGTCAACTATTTGTTGATCTTGGTAACAACACCAGCGCCAACAGTACGGCCGCCTTCGCGGATAGCGAAGCGCAAACCGTCGTCCATGGCAATTGGTTGCAACAGCTTAACCTTAAAGGTTATGGTGTCGCCCGGCATTACCATTTCTTTGTCAGCAGGAAGTTCAACTTCGCCAGTCACGTCAGTGGTGCGGAAGTAGAACTGAGGCTTGTAGCCCTTGAAGAACGGAGTGTGACGGCCGCCTTCTTCCTTGTTCAGGATGTAGACTTCAGCGTCGAACTCGGTGTGAGGGGTAACGCTACCTGGCTTGGCCAAAACTTGGCCGCGCTCGATGTCGTCACGCTCAATACCGCGCAGCAGAACGCCGACGTTGTCGCCAGCTTGACCTTGGTCGAGGTTCTTCTTGAACATCTCAACGCCGGTTACAACGCTCTTGCGAGTGTCGTGCAAGCCAACAATTTCAACTTCTTCGTTTACCTTAACGATACCCTGTTCAATACGGCCGGTGGCAACGGTGCCACGACGCTTAATGCTGAATAGGTCTTCGATAGGCATCAGGAAAGGCTTGTCGAGGTCGCGCTTGGGGTCAGGAACGCTGGCGTCCAAAGCGGCAACCAGTTCCATAATAGCGTCTTCAGACTCTTTGTCGCCGTCCAGAGCCTTGGTTGCAGAACCACGGATGATAGGTGCGTTTTTGTCGAAGCCGTTCTTCTCAAGCAGTTCGCGGATTTCTTCTTCCACGAGCTCTACCAGTTCTGGGTCGGCGAGGTCCATCTTGTTCAGGAAGACCAAGATGTAAGGTACGCCTACCTGCTTGGCAAGCAGTACGTGCTCGCGTGTTTGTGGCAGCGGGCCGTCGTTTGCAGCAACCACCAGGATAGCGCCGTCGATCTGGGCAGCACCGGTGATCATGTTCTTAACGTAGTCGGCGTGACCAGGCATGTCTACGTGCGCGTAGTGGCGCTTCTCAGACTCGTATTCCTGGTGAGAGGTAGCGATGGTGATACCGCGGGCCTTCTCTTCCGGCGCGTTGTCGATTTCGTCGTAGTTCTTCGGAACGTTTACTTTGCTAGGAAGACGCTTTGCAAGTACGTGGGTAATTGCAGCGGTAAGAGTAGTTTTGCCGTGGTCAACGTGGCCCATGGTGCCAACGTTTACGTGGGGCTTGCTACGGTCAAATTGATCTGCCATATGCATGACTCCTATTAATTAACTTTGATTAGCACTTAGATCGTGAGAAATAGACTCACACGAGTGACCTGAATATTGTAACGTAAAGTGTTAACCCTGTAAATACCTCGGGAAGCACTTTACCGTCCAAGTCACCACAGGGGCGGAGTGCCGGGCGCCTACTGAGCCGCCTGCCAGCTGGCAAGCGCGCTCAGGAAGCGTTCGTTTTCGGTGTGCAGGCCAATGGTAACGCGCAGGAATTCGGGCATACCGTAGGCGGCCAAGGGGCGGATGATTACGCCTTGCTGCAGTAAGTAGTTGTTGACGGCTGCGGCTTGGTCGCTGCCGCCAAGGCGGAAGGTTATAAAGTTGCCGTGCGCTGGCAAGCATTCCATGCCTAAGCTCTCTATGCCGCGGCGCAGCTGCTGGCGGCCGGCATCGGTAACCGCTACCGTTTGTGCGATGAAATCATCGTCGCCGAGAGCAGCGGCTGCAGCCGCAATTGCCGCGCTGTTTACGTTGAACGGCTGGCGCACGCGGTTCAACAGCTCGGCTGCCTCTGCCGAGGCCAGTCCATAGCCAACACGCAGGCCGGCTAAGCCGTACACCTTAGAAAAGGTGCGCACCACTATCAGGTTGGGGTGTTCAGCAATCCATGCTGCGGTGTTTGCGCGCGCTGCCGCGGGCAGGTATTCGTAGTAGGCTTCATCTAAAACCACGACCACATGGGGCGGAACAGCGGCGATACATTTCTTTACTGCGGCGTATGGTTCAAATGTACCGGTTGGGTTGTTGGGGTTGGCAATCCATACCACCTTGGTTTGTGGCGTAATGGCCTGTTGCAGCGCATCTAGATTGTGGGCGTAGCTGCTGGCCGGCACCACAACGCTGCGGGCGCCAGTGCTTTGCGTGGCAATGTGGTAAATGGCAAAGGCGTACTGCGAGGACACTGCTTCGGTGTGTTCGCCCAAGTAGGTGCGGGCGATGAGGTCCAGCACATCATTCGAGCCGTTGCCCAGCACCACTTGCTGCGGCTGCACACCGGTGTGGGCGGCAATGGCCTGCGTTAGATCGTGCTGCTCTGGGTAGCGGTGCAACTCATTTATAACGCCTTCCAGTGCAGTGCGGGCCTTGGGGCTCATACCTAGCGGGTTTTCATTTGAGGCCAGCTTTACAATGCTGGCCGGGTCCAACCCATGTGCGCGCGCAACCGCGGCAATAGGCAGGCCGGGCTGGTACGGCTGCAAGTTGGCTATATATGCGCGGGCATCGCAGGTCATTGCGGTGCCTGTTCTTTTGCTGCAGAACCCTTTACTGCCAAGCCAGCAGCACGACGGGCCTTGGGATAAGCGCCCAACAATTTATAAAACACCGCATAGGCTTCAACCTCTTTTAGTGCCTTGTGCAGGTTAGGGTCGGCGGCGTGGCCGTCGCAATCCATGTAAAACAGATAGTCCCACTCGGCAGCAGGCAGCGGCCGC
>DATIIE010000062.1:0-12613 GCA_035479955.1 Saccharimonadales bacterium (SeqCode) | reverse complement strand
CAGCCACAGGTTGCAGACGCCCGTGCATGGTACACCGGTTCCACCCCGCCCCGGCGTAGCGCCGGAGGTTGCAGCCCCTGCTGCAGGCCCGGACCGCAAAGTGCGTATAGCGGCGATTGCAAGCGCTGCGGCCCTGGGCATAACGCTTGTTGCGCGCCTGGCAACCGCAGGCGTAGAAGACTCCAAAGCCGCACGCGACCCTGCCGCGGCAGTTGCCGAACTCCCGCCGAACTTTGCCTGTGATGTCACCGGCGTTATGGAAACGGTAAATAACGAGGGCTCAGCCACCTTGCGCGACCCCCTGCCTGCCGGCAGGCATAATATAGTGATAGGCAACGCCGGCCGCACCGTGGCAGCAGTAGCTTCGGCAACAAACCCGAACGCCGTAAACTTTAATGCCTACGGCCTGCACAACGGAACAGTTGGCGTCGCAATAGGCGGTGTAACCTGCCGCGGCACATTCAACCTTGGCAAGCCCGGCCCAGGCGACGAAAACTTTGTAACTAGCTAGTAGCACCTGCTTTGCGCCAGATATCTCTACAATAAAACACCGCCAGTTGCCTGACGGTGTTTTAACCAAATGTGAAACGATTATTTCTTGGGCTTAACTTCGTTGCGGCCAAGGTTTTTCTTGGTCTCGGTGAAGATAACGTGCTTGCGCAGCTTGGGGCTGTACTTGCGCAGAGAAAGCTTCTCTGGAGTATTCATCGTGTTCTTGCTTGTGTAGTAAATGCGCTCACCAGACTCCTCGCTTACGAGGCCGATCAGTTTGCGTTTGTCACCTTTTTTAGCCATGTCTTAAATAACCTTCTATTCGCTAATTATTTCAATTTTAACAGATGCACCGGTGTTTGTAAACACTTTACCGCTTGCCGTCTACTCTTGGCATAACGTACACAGCATGGGTTTGGGTAAGGATTTGCTGGTCGTCAGCGGTCATAATGTGGCGGGGTTCGCCAACAACTATTGTTTCCGGCAGAGCCAGGACACCTACGGCGTATGGATATTCCATAAAACCAGTGTGCTTATCCATGCTGCCTATGTGGACTTTTTTAGCCTCGCCGCCCTTGCCCACCGTCGTAACGCCTTGGTATTCACGGGTGTAATGCATCCGCTTGGAGCCGAAGTAATATGAGTTTTCCGGCGCGTGCTGGTGCAGCTGGAACGGTGCCACTGGCGGGAATTCTTCTGGTTTGAGGTGGAACTCTGGCCCCCGCGTCACAAGCGTGCTTTGGTCGAGGATGATAGTGCCGTGCGGATGGTCATCGGCCTTAAATTCCTGGCCGGGGCCATACACGGCAACAGGGGCAAAATGCTGCGGTTGGAGGCGGGCGCGCCTGCGCACGTCAAGGGCTGTTTCTGTTCCGGCAAGCAGGTCGAGCGTATTGCCGCGCATGGATATCGGTTTCAGGGCGCTTATACGTTTGGCGTCATGGACAGTGTGGCCAACAGTTTCGCCCTTCCAGTTATTTGGGTGTAAAAAACCAATCTCTTCAGGAGACAAATCTCTAACAGGCACATGTTCGCCGGTAGACATAAAAATTAAAAAGCTTTCAAGTTGATTGTGGAGCCGTCTCGGGGATTTGAACCCCGGACCCCATCCTTACCATGGATGTGCTCTACCCCTGAGCTAAGACGGCACGTAATAGTGACAATTTTACCGCAAAAGCGTCTTTTTCTCAAGTAGTTAGCTATTTTACTTGCAAAAGATGGAACAGTCGTTACAATACTGGATGTAACGATCGTTACAGTAGCTACAATCACCTGCAGGTAAAAATATGACACGTTCACAAACGGATGAGCTGATCCGCGTAACGGCTAAACGGCTGTTTGCGAAGTTCGGCTATGAAGGCATTTCCATGCGCATCCTCGCCCAAGCAAGCGGCGTAGGGTTATCAAGTATCTACCACTTCTTCCAGGACAAAGATGTCTTGCTGAAGGAAGTTTACCTGGACACTAACCGCAAACTCGGCCAAGCGCGTGAGGCATTGCCGCCCCAACCCACAGCCCAACGTATGCTGGAACAGCTTATCGAATTCCAATTCGAACACATAGAAGACGTAGTATACGTTTTAAAGTACTACTTGCACTTCCGCGGCGATTTTGCGGCGTTGCCTACCAAGACACTGCCCGCCAAATCGGTACTGCACATAGAAGAAGTAGTGCAAAAAGGTATAGTTAGCGGCGAATTCACCGTAGCCGCTAAAGATGTGGCCTCCAAATCAAAGGTTGTGGCACACACTATAAACGGATATTTGCTGGAATATTATCCAGACGTACCGCATGGCGCAGAGCGCCGGGAAATGATAGACGACATTGTATCGTTTACCATGCGCGGCCTTAAATAATCTAAAGGAGTATTGAGATGAAACTTAATAGCATTGACTGGCTAGCATTGGTACTGGTTATTGTTGGCGGCCTGAACTGGGGCCTGGTTGGAGCATTTAAATTCAACCTGGTAGACAGCATTTTTGGCGAAGAAAGCGCCTTGGCGCGGATTGTATACGTACTGGTTGGTTTGTCTGCAGTGTACCTGGTGTACACGGCAAGCAAATTAATGGGTGCCGGCGCCAAAGAATAACAGCGACTGAAGCTCTAAAATAGCCCGCTTGTACTGCGGGCTATTTTTATTTTCCGGCTGGTAGCGCCAGGACGCAGTTACAGCGCTGTGCCGCCAAGGGCAACAATAAGGTCGTTAGGCAATACTGCAATAAGTTCGTGCATACGCAGCCCCTGCTGGGAAACGTCGGGCGACAGCAGTGGCATTGCCAGCGACTCTTCCGGCAGCCGCACCACACGGGTTACGGTAACCCCGAACGTGCCGTCAGGTTCAAGCTTCTGCATTTCAGCTCCCTCCTCCTTCTGCATAATATGCACAATACACGACTCAGGCGGCTCCTCAGGCGGCGTTTCCAACCAATAGGTGTAGGCATTCCTGTGCCAATATGGGGGCGTTATATCAGTGAGCATGCCGGCTGCAACCCGTTCAGGTGTGATGCGGGTCATGGCCATGACGGTTACTGTCTCCGTTGTATTGGCTATGGCGGGCATGTTGGCTTCAGGGATAAGTATCCCGCGTTTTTCAATTGCTGAGAAACGGACTACCGGCATATAGCCAGTTATTATACGATGTTTTTAGCGGAATCCCCACTTTTAGGAAACTCCGCTGTCACCCAAATGTCGTCTTGTGGGCATTGGTAAGTCAGTTTGTCGTACTCTTTAAAATCGTTGCCGGTTTTAAGGTTGCTCGTAACTTCCTTACGGATTTGGCTCATGGGCTGGCTACATTTTGGGCAATTCATGTTCTTATTATATCCGAGAGTGCAAGCCAAAGCGTAAACTAGAAGAACACTACTCTTCGATAACATATCATTTCAGTATCGAGCAGATGAGGGTCATTGTCGCGCTGCACAGTTACGCTGCAGCTAACTTTGCCGGTTGTTTTTATGTAGCTGGCTATGTACCACCAGTGGTATGGCGGACCGTACGAGCGGTTCACGCCACCATAATTGATATTGGAGGTCCATCCATGCGCTTTGAGCGCTTTTTCAAATGCATGCGCCTTATTTTCAAAGCTATCAACCGAAGTGTCTTTTATAGATGCCTGGCCTCGAAACAGGTATCTGCTGCAATAAATCCCTGTCTTCAAGTGGTCTGCATCAGCTAGGCTGCAGGAAGCAGTATCTGAGATGTAGGTAATGTGGCCGAAGGGGTAAATGTCCTGCACCTCACTACTAGCGACATTTGTTGTCCGGCTGAGGCCGGGCATATATAGTGCGGTTGCTGCTAACGGGAATACAGTATTTCGGATAAAACCACGGCACGGATACCCCAGAATCAGCACGAGCAGTACCAGTGCGCCAAGTAGGTAGTTTATATTCTTTTTGGCTATGAATGTACGTATGTGGAGTTTCATATTTTTATTTTAATGCGTCAGCGTGTAAAACCGTATATGGTCTAAAATAACGAGCGTCAAATACACTAACGACAGCAGGCAAACGGCTCCAAGCAACCAGTTTTGCCGCACACTAGTCCCTGATTTTCTTGTATTCCGCCACGATGTATAGAGCGCCGAGCCTGAAAGGGCAATTGCCAACACCGGGCATAGCGACGTAAAGGTAAGCAGCATAAAGGTGGGGACTCCGCGGCCGGGCCCGCTTAACATCAGCATGCGGTTAATTACCAGCAAAATAATAGGCAGCAGAAACAGCGCTGCGCTGATGTACACTGCGCGGTTAGTGCTGTTGTGAGTCTTCGTTTTCATGTAATCTCCTATTTTTTGAATGTGTTCTTTGCATACCGTTGCACAAAAATCGATACTTATTCGTAGCCATACATCTACCTTTTCACGAGCTGACGGTGCGTCATCAACCATGTCTGCTACGGTTTGCAGCAGCTGTTCCCCGTATTGCTTGCGGTAGTTCCTGGGGTATAAGTAAAGCAGCCTGGCGTATATTTTAAATCTCTGGGCAGACTTCATGCATTTTGCCGCCCAAAATTTTCGTACGCAGTGCGGTGTTTGGCTATCTTGACAACATTGTCGTAATATTCCAGTTCAGCGTTTAACTTCTCCCACCCTTTCTTTGTTAACTTGTAGTAGCGGCGCCTGTCTTTATTGTCACTGTCGGTTTCCTCTATGAGGTTATCGTCTACTAATTGCTTGATGGCGGCGTAGAGCGCGCCCGGCCCCATCTTAATTTTGCCAAGTGAGTCCTCTTCGGCTTGCTTCATTATTTCGTAGCCGTGCCGGGGGCGTAAGCTCAGCGCCATAAGAATGCTGAATGATATTTGCGGCAGTAAGTCCATTTTTCGTTGCATGCCAGTAATATATCAAACATCGATATATATCGTCAATAGATATATAGGTTTAGGAGAAGCTGCGCTGTTGTAGTTTCAGCTAGGGGCCATGAGCTGTATACTTATACCCTGAATCTAGGGAGGGTGCCAATGATGCGTGCGCAAGAAAAAGCAGTACTCACTCAACCTGTAAGGCGGCAGTTATTCCGCGGGCTTGCAGCGGTTCTGCTAACTGCTGGGTGCAGCACTCCAAATCCGACCAGCGAGGCATCACCCCAGTCGAGCGGAGAATCGTCCGCCCGACCCACAATTACCGTCTATGAAGATCCGGCTTTTACTCGCGTTATTGGCCAAGTAGGCCATTTTGTTGTTGAGTGTGCCGACTATAAAGACCCGAGTGAACAAAGCTTGCAGCCCGCATTCGTAAAGTATTACAAAGTCAGGGAGGATCCAGCGGCACATACTCCTCCGCTGGTGGGGTATGTTGACCCAACCAGACAGCGCTTGATTATCGGTGGCACCGCACCACAGTGCGCCTGATAGCTTCGTGATAAAACCAGGTACCAGGACAGGAACGCGGTTTACGGTCTTAGTGTAAGGCCAAGAGTGCCTTTTACCCCTTAAACAACTATTAAAAGCCATACAAAAAGCCCACCTTGAGGGTGGGCATCTTGTTTGGTGCAGGGTGAGGGATTCGAACCCCCGAACTCGTAGAGAGCTGATTTACAGTCAGCCGTGTTTGACCGCTTCACTAACCCTGCATGTAAACGTTATTGTACCATCTTACCTCTGTAGAAGGAAGGTATTGGAGCCGCTTGTCGGATTCGAACCGACGACCCTCAGTTTACAAAACTGATGCTCTAACCAGCTGAGCTAAAGCGGCAATAACAGATGTAATTTTACCAAACGCTGCTGTTTTATACACCTACGCGTTTGGCTGGGCGAATCATGCGTTTTGGTTTGCCCGCCGGTACGATAAGTTTCTTGAGCTTTTGTTCGAGCATGTCGGCCTCGGCTTGCATGCCGCGGTCGAGGTAGGCTTTGTGCAGCAGCCCAAGTGTTTCCTTGTTGTTCTCGAGTTCCACAGCCTTTTCCAGGGCCTGGAACATGAGCTTTTCGTTGCCGAGTTTTTCCTGCACTTTGGCGTAGGCTACGTGGCGGGCAGCCAGACTGTCTTCTAGCTTGAGGGCTTGCTCGAAAGCAATGGCGGCTTTCTCGTAGTTTTCAGTCTCATAATAAATCAGCCCCAAGTTATGGAGGCTGGAAGGAGTCGCTTCAATGGAGCTGGCAATTTCGAAGCAGTCAATTGCGTCGCGGTATTCTTTTTGCTTGGCGTACAAAATGCCCAGGCGGTTGTAGGCGGCGGCATTGCGTTCATCAATTTTCAGGATGGTGAGCAGTGCCTTCTCTGCCCGCAGCAAGCGGTTTTCACGCATGCTGAGGTGGGCAATATCCCAGAGTTTCCCCATGCGGTCGCCAATCTTGCGGCTGGCGCCTAAAAACTCGTCGTCGTGGACACGAGTGTTGTGGAAGGCTAAGATGCCAAATGCTCCTACGATTGCTAGCTCAAACATACTTACGAATATTATATGAATCTTAACCGGGTAAATGCAAGAACAAATTGCTCAAGGTTAGCTTGGTATTTGCGCTACGGGAGAGCGCGCGCCGCGCGCTAGCGGTTTGGCGGCGGATGGCGTGCCACTGCTTTAGGCGGGCGTTGTCGCTCTTTACGGCTGCACCATCGACTCCGGCGGCTGCAATGCGCTCCAGGGCGTCCAGAACGGCTGTAGCGCCCTCCTTCTGCTTGCTCAAACCTTCTACCAGGCCTAAACGTTCAAAAGGCGGCTTTTGCAGGATTTCTTTGGCCGTAACGACACTTGCCAGTAACGGATGCTCTTCATCGCCGTTTAATAGCGCGGTCAGCAGGCCCGGCAGGCCATTGCTCAAGAAAAATGCCTGGCGCAACACGGTTTCGTCCTTCCCTGACGCCTGCATGAGCGGCCGCAGCTGCGCCTCTGTTGGCGGATGCACGGTAATTGTCTGCACGCGCGACAGAATCGTGGGCAACAGGGCGCGCTGGCTGCTGACAGTCAGCACCATGACGGTGTCGGCCGGCGGTTCCTCTAATAATTTGAGGTAGGCGTTTTGGGCTTCGGTTGTCAGGGCGTTGGCGTGCTCAACAATAAGCGCCCGGCGCAAAGGCCTGCTGCCAATGGTTTTCAGCTGTAAAAACTTTTGCAGGTCGCGGATTTTTTCAATGGAAATGCTGGCGCCGTCTGGCTCAACACGCAAAAAATGCGGATACGTAGCAAGTTTTTCAGCTTCTATGCCAAGCAAGCTGGCGGTAAGCTGTGTTGCCAGCGATGCTTTGCCAATGCCGTCCGGGCCGGCCAGCAGCACGGCGTGCGCAGGGTTTTGCATGAACTGCTCGGTTTGCTGGCGCGTTGTGTCGTGCAAAATAAGGGAGTTAGGCATTGGCTTGTTCCTCAAATTCGGAAGGCAGCGGCGCATTAAATGTTTTACGTTCACGGCTGGGCAATGTAATTTCCAGGCTTAACGCGTGCAGGAACATGCGGTCGCCCCATTTGCCGCCGCCGTACAAAGGGTCGCCCACAATTGGGTGGCCAATTTTTTGCATATGCACGCGTAACTGGTGGGTGCGGCGGGTTTCAGGCTTTAGCTCCACCAAGGAGTAGTTCGCGCCCTCTTGCAACACTTTATAGTTTGTAACCGCAGCTTTGCCGTTGATACCTGCGCGGAAGGTTGCCGGGGCTTTGGGGTTACGCTCAATCGGCATATCAATAATTGCTTCGGGTTCTTTCAAGTGCCCCTCCACTACGGCTATATATGTTTTGTGTACTTTGCGCTGGGCGAACTGCTTTTGCAGCCAGCTGAGCGCGGCCTGGTTTTTGGCGCCAATAATAATGCCGCTGGTGGGGCGGTCCAGGCGGTGCACAACCCCTGCCCGGCTGGCGTCACCGGCAAGTTCGCCGTTGATCTTGCTGCGCAGGAACGTCGATACAGTGGCTTCGCGGTCAAACGCGCCTTGGGTATGCGTAAGGACACCGGCCGGTTTGTTGATGACTATGCAGTCGTCGTCTTCATATAATATAGGCAGGTCAATCTCAGGGATGAGGTCGAGGTCTTTTTCGTCGTATTCAATAATGACTTCGTCGCCCTCTTTCAGCTTGTAGCCTGCCTTGCGTGGATGGTCGCGAACGCGTACTTTGTCGGTGTCGCACAATATCTGGGCGTAGGCGCGGCTGAGGCGCGGCATGCTGGTGGCTACGAATGAGTCGAGCCGAATGCCAGCTTGTTCTTCAGAAACAGTAGCTATCATATTAGTTCTTTGGCCGTAGGCCGACTGCCTGTTGTGCCCGCAGTAAAGTTGCGTTGGCGATTTCGTTCATTTGCTTTTCACTGGTTTCGAGCTTGCGTAGAATTTGCTGGTCGTCTACCTGGGCGAGCTTGGCTTGGAAGTCTTGCAGGAAGGTGCTTACCACCTCGGCAACAGCTTTCTTAAGGTCGCCGTAGCTGGTTTTGCCTTCCCATTCGGCAATAACTTCTTTTTGGTCACGGCCGGATAGCAATGCCAGAATTTGCAAAAGGTTGCTGATGCCCGGGCGCTCCCTGGTGTCAAATTTGATTACGCCATAACTGTCGGTGGCTGCGCCCATGATTTTTTTGGCGGCTGCTTCAGGGGTATCGCTCATAAATATGACGCCGCGGCCGGTTTCGTCGCTCTTGCTCATTTTTTTAGTAGGGTCCAGAAGGTCTTTGATGCGCAGGCCTTGGTCTTTGCCGAAGAATTCGTGCTGCTTCGGCACTGGCAGCGGCACAGTGAATAGGTCGCCGAACTGGTTGTTCAGGCGTTCAGCAACGTCGCGCATAAATTCCAGGTGCTGGGTTTGGTCTTCCCCTACGGGTACGTACTGGGCGTTGTACAGCAGCACGTCGGCGGCCATGAGCACAGGATAGTTGAACAGGCCAACACTGATGCGGTCTTCGCTGAGTTTGGCGGATTTATCTTTAAACTGGGTCATGCGGCCCATCTCACCCATGCCGGTGAAGCAGTCTAAAATCCAGGTAAGCTCGCTGTGGGCGGGCACGTAGCTCTGGCGGTAAATGTGTACGTCTGGGTTATCCAGCGGCAGGCCAGCGGCAGCAAATATGCGCAGGTTCTGCATAATTTGGCCGTAGAGCTGGGAGTGGTCAATAGGCGTGGTAAAGCTGTGCAGGTCGGGCACGAACAAGTTCACCTGGTACTCGCCGGCGTGTTTTTTGGCCATATCCACAATTGGCAGCAGCGCTCCCAGGTAATTGCCAATAGTAAGGTCGTTGTTGGCACGGATGCCGGTTAAAATCACAGATTTCATCTTACCCCCTATTATACCAGTAAACCCCCTTATACATATTATGATGCAAAATAGCGTCCGGCTTCCGTACTGCTATACTAAGAACATGATTAAAGCGATTGTCTTCGACTGCTATGGGGTGCTGGTGGGTAGCAGTTTTTGGGACATTTACCACGCGGCCGGCGGTGACGTTAGAAAAGATGAGCAATTTATTGATGACATGCTGGCACGGGCCAATGCTGCGCTCATTTCAAACGACGATTTCAACCGCACCATTGCCGAGCGCCTGCATATCACTATTGAAGAATGGGCCGATTACACGCAGCGCATGCAACAGCCAAACAAAGCGTTGCTGGCTTACATGCGCGATGAGCTAAAGCCGCAGTACAAGATTGGCCTGCTCAGCAACGCTAATAAAGATTCTGTGGAGCGCCGCTTGCCTGCCGAAGACCTGGCGCTGCTCGACGCCGTTATTGTAAGCGGCGAAGTTGGCTACATGAAGCCAGACCCGGAAATTTTTGAGCTGACCGCCAAGGAACTCGACGTTACCTTCGACGAAATGGTGTTTATTGACGACCTGCAGGACTATGTCGATGCAGCCGGGACGCTGGGCATCCACAGTATCCGTTACACGAGCTTAGAGGCACTGCGGCCTAAGCTGGCTGAGATTCTTACCAAATAGTACGCACGGCGCGTGCCTACTCCATTACAGTTGGCGGCGGCGTGGGCTCTTCGGTAGGTGGAGGCGTTGTTGTGTCGCCATCTGATGGCTTGGTGGTGTCGCCTGCTGCTGGCGTGTCAGTGCTTTCTGGCGGTGTGTCTGTTGTGGGCGTAGTGGGTGTGTCAGTGCTGGGGGTCGTTGTTTGCGGCGTAGATGTGGTGCTGCCAGCTGACGAGCCCTGAGACGTGCTGGAAGTATTCGGGGCGGTCTTCTTCTTGGTAGTCGTGGTTGTTGGCGTAGTGGCAGCAGGCTGCGCTGCGGGCGTGACTGGGTTGGTGGTTGCGTCGGTAACGGTGTTATCGCCCTCGACACCTGTTTGCTGCGTAGCAAAGCTGGTCGGCGTGTTATTGGCCTGTGCTGCCACATTTTTGGCGGCTGCGAAATGGCGCGCTGCAAACACTGTGCCGGTCAGAACAAAGAAGAATACTACCGCAAAGCCGATAGCCAGGCGCTTTCTGGAGGCGGGCGCAACCCGCGGCTCATGGATAAACGTTTTTTCGCCAACGGCAAATTCCGGCCCGGCAACGCGGTAGCGCTGGCCAACGCGCAGTGATTTTACGGTTTCAGGGTCGCGGCTCAGCGACAAAAACTTACCATGGCGGCTTTCAAATACCAGCTGGGCATACTGTTGCCCACGCTTATAGTGCCGTTTAATCAGCTTGCCTGTAAATGTCTTATCACTGCCAGTGTCTGCCGCGTTCATGCTAAGCTCCGTTACCTCAAGTTACCTGTAATTATATACGTCTGCTGAAGGTTTCACAATTTGTTTGTGATTATTCTTACCGCAAAAAGAAAGAGCCCTCGTGGTGAAGGCTCTTTCTTTTGTTGCACCGGGCGGGTTAACGCTTGGTGAACTGGCGCTGTTTGCGGGCGCCCTTGAGGCCGAACTTCTTGCGTTCGCGCTCGCGGGGGTCGCGGCTCAGCTGGCCGGCACGTTTCAGGGTGCTCTTGAGGTCTTCGTTCATCTGAACGATGGCCTTGGCGATGCCGAGGCGGATTGCCTCAACCTGACCAACGTGGCCACCACCATCAACGTGGGCGGTGATTTCGAACTTGTTCTCTTGCTCGAGGGCTGCAAATGGCTTGTTCAGCTCGTTTAACAAAGCGGGGCTGCCAGCGAAGTATTCTTCAGCTGGTTTCTCGTTTACCATAATGGTACCCTTGCCGCCCTTGAGGCGGACGCGGGCTGTTGCGCTTTTGCGGCGACCCAAGGCGTAGAAGTAGTCGTGCTTCTGTGCTGCCATGATTATTTACCTTCCTTTACGGGAATTGCTTCCGGCTTCTGTGCTTCGTGGTTGTGCTCGGCACCTGCGTAGATCTTCAGGCGGTCCAAGCGGGCGTCACGCAGCTTGTTTACCGGCAGCATACCGCGTACAGCTTGGAAAACGGCCGATGTTGGGTCTTTTTCCATCTTCTCGCGCATGGTGAGCTCGGTGAGACCACCCGGGAAGTTGCTGTGCTTGTAATACATTTTGGTGTCCATCTTCGTGCCAGTTACAACAACATTGCCAGCGTTGATTACGATAACGTAGTCGCCAGTGTCGATGTGCTTGGTGAAGGTAGGCTTACCCTTGCCTGTCAGAAGTGTAGCTACCTGGGTGGCTACACGGCCGAGAGGGGCTTTGCTGGCGTCAATAACGTACCATTTGCGGGTAACGTCAGTGGGCTTAGCGCTAAAAGTTTTCATTATTTGGTCTCCTTCTTGGCGGCCGGCTTTTCAGCGGCTTTCTTTACGGGAGTTTTTGCAATGGTAGCAGCAGGCTTCACTTCAGCAGCCTTCGGGGCCTTGGCGGCAGATTTTGCTACCGGGGCTTCCTTCAGGTCATCAACAAAGCTGATGCGTGCCATTTGCGTGTTGTCACCGCGGCGCAGGCGGGTCTTCTCAATGCGCAGGTGGCCGCTGGTACGTCCAGCGAGCTTCGGCGCAATTTCGTCAACCAGCTTGTGGGCGCTAGCAATCGTCTGCAGGTCGGAAATGACCTGGCGGCGGTTGTGCAGGTCGCCCTTCTTAGCCTTGGTGATCAGTTTTTCTACATAAGGCACCACTTCTTTAGCCTTGGGAAGAGTGGTTTCGATGCTCTCGTATTTAACGAGGCTGTCTGCCAAACCCTTCACCAGCGCGCTCCGTTGATCGCGCTCGCGGTGCAGTTTGCGGCCTTGGTATCCGTGACGATGCATGTTACAGCTCCAACTCCGCTAACTTTTCTTTGACTTCGTCCAGCGCTTTGCTGCCAAAGCCCTTGAGGTCACGCAGTTCGGCATCGCTCAAAGAAAACAGGTCTTTGATGGTGTGGATGTCGTTGTTGACCAAGGCGTTGGTGGTGCGGGCGCTGAGGTTCAGGTCTTCGATGGGAGTGTTCAGTGCAGCTGGCTCGTCACCGTTGTCGTCGCTTAAGCGGCTGGCAGGTGCGGCGCCGGCGGCAGTAATCACTTCACCGGTTTCTACGCGGGTCTTGCCGGCCAGCGCAGTGTACTGGTTCACCAAAATTGCAGATGCTTCTTCAAAAGCGTCACGCGGGGTGATGGTGCCATCGGTTTCGATGGTGATCAGCAATTTGTCGAGGTCGGTCATTTGGCCGACGCGGGTGTTCTCTACCTTGTAGCGAACGCGCATCACTGGGCTAAAGATGGCATCAAGGGCAATCATATCGCTATTCTTGCGAGCTGTAACTTCTTCAATAGTGCGGTAACCGCGGCCCGTCTCAACCGTTAGATCCATTGAGAAAGTAGCTTTGTCGTC